>NZ_ASWH01000001.1:2507500-2747500 GCF_000407545.1 Enterococcus gilvus ATCC BAA-350
CCGCGATCACGTCGTGCTTTTGATTTTCAAATTTTTCACCGATTTTTTCGGCTGCTTTTTTGATCACACGTACATTTTCCTCCAGCGAAGGTGCTGGTCGGCTCTCGATGACCTGCGTAGAAAAATAGAGACGCTTTTCACCAGAAAACGGGTATTTTTTTTCAATCAATTCATAACTCAAATTACTCAAATGAACGACGATGCCTTCATCTGCTTTCTGCGATTTGCTGGATAATAATGCCCGGTGAATGATCAGCTCATTCTTCAACCCTGCCTCATCTGAATCGACGAGATGTGTATACCCTTCATGATAATTCACCTTTAAAAAGGCGAGGTATAATTGTGTGTCCTCTTCATATAACACAACAAAGGCATCTGCACTGGGAGCCTCTTCGCTTTCCTTGTACGCTTCATACCAACGAGTCACGATTTTTTCACTCGCGGACAAAAAGTCGTGTTCCGACTGCTGACTCAAAAATGCGAAGGTCGAGTCTTCTGCCAATGTGCCTGTTTTTGTCTGAGCGGAGGAGAGTTTTTGAATCTTCTTCGTCAGATAGTCTCGTATATATTCTTTCGTTAAGTCTAATTCACTCTGGCTGTATATCGGATCACCGGATTCGCGATCGACGATATGAAGTGCTGCTTTTTTTAAATAAATATCCATGGATTCCCTGCTTTCTAAAATTATCGACCAAACCATCATACACAGGAAACAGGGAATTTAGCAACTATTCTTTTTCTAAAAGTTCGCCATCCTTCATTTGATAGATCTTGTCGCTCCATGTCGTCATTCGTTCATCGTGGGTCACCATGACGATCGCTTTGTTCCGCTCATGCGCTTCTTTGGCTAAAAGCTTCACGACATCATAGGCATGATCCGAGTCCAGGCTTGCAGTGGGCTCATCTGCTAAGATCAGCTGCGGATCATTGAACAAGGAACGGGCGATGGCGACCCGTTGGCGCTCACCACCAGACAAGGCTTTGGGGTACTTTTCTCGTAATTCCCAAATATCCAGTGATTTTAGTAATTCTTCGATTTTTGCAGCGTTCTTTTCTTTTTCAATTTTTTCTACTAATTGAAACTGTTCTTTGACCTTTAGAAAAGGGATCAGATTGGCACTTTGCAAAATAAAGCCGGTTTCTTTGAACCGGGCCTTGGAGCGTTCTTTCTCCTTCATTTTCCCAAAATCTGTGCCATTGATCCGGATCGTCCCTTCTGTCGGTGTCTGCAATCCGCCGGCAATCGTCAAAAAAGTACTTTTCCCAGATCCTGACGGGCCGATCACACTGACAAATTCTCCTTCTTCCACATGAAAATCAATTTTTTTCAAAGCGGTCACTTCTGTATGACCTTCACCAAATTTTTTCACGATTTTTTCCATCGTCAATACATCGCTCATTTTATTCTCCTCCAATCGCTGTTACTGGATCGACTTTTGTGACTGTACGCATAGAGAATAATCCTCCAACCATTGCGACTGCGACTAGAATCCCGCTATAGAGTGCCCATTCTTCCCAATGAACGGCAAAGGGCATCGCGCTTGGCAAGACCAAACTCGTCAGCACACTCAGACCAACTGCCGCTGCCACCCCGAGTACTCCGACTAAAAAGGCCTGTGCTAAAAGCGAGCGAACCAAATAGCTTGTTTCCACTCCTTGCGCCTTCATAACACCGAAGATCGCGGTCTTTTGCAATGTAATGACGTACATAAAAATACCAATGATCGCTGCAACTACGACAAATAAAAAATAGATCATCGTATTCAACGTTAATTTTTCTGGGGTATAGCCGGGAATATTTTCAATAAATGTTTCCGGAGTCATTTTATCCAATTTCGTTTGGCCTTCTTTGGTATCGATCGAGGTCGTCCCCTTCGTTGCGATCAAACTGATCGGCTCGCTCTCCATTGGTTGAGAACCATACTTCAACGTTTTGAACATGGACGGACTAAGGTAGATCACAGGCGCCAAGGTGTAGGTCGTCTCCTTTGTCACACCAACGATTTTCACCGTCTGATCATTCACCTTTATCTCCTGATGTAATTTGTAGCCTTCGGACAAAAGATTTTCTGATACGATGGCTTCATTTGTATTTTTGTACAAGCGCCCATCTAAAACTTTTGGGACTACAAATGCGTCACTATCTGTGCCGAAGATCGATACATTGGTTTTATCCCCGCCGCTCTTTTTCTCTACAGCCGTAGAATAGATCCCTATTCCTGCCTTTTCTTTCGCTGTCACACGCTCCGTATCTTTTGCTTGCAGTTGTGACGCGTTGGCGATTTTATTGCTGTCTTCTGATAAGATAATTGCCGACGCCCCCCAATCATCGATCGCTGTCCGATTGCCGTCTGCTAAGCCATTTGCCAAACCTGACAGCATGAACACCACATATGCAACTAGGATCATAATACCGACGATCAGGCCATATCTTAATTTCGCATAACGAATTTCTTTCCAAGCTAAAAACATCTCACTCACCCTTTCTGATGAAAGAATACGCCCAAAGTGACAAAATGTCACCGATTTTGCTTCTGTGCTATACTAATTAAAAAGACACGACTTTTTCCGAGATGAGGTGAGCGCATGCCGAAAAAAACTTTTCTAAATTTATCAGAGGTGCGGCAAGCAGAAATCCGCGATCTATTGGTGACGATTTTTTACGAGAAACCTGTCAGTCAGGTGAAAGTAAGTGACATCGTGGAGGCATTGCAAATGTCGCGAGGGATTTTTTATAAATACTTTGAGGATTTAAACGATGCTTACGATTATTTGATTCATTATTACGCAGGACAGATCCACGGGGAGATCATTGATCACATGACCCAGCAAGAGGGCGATTTCTTTCAAGGGATCGAAAATTTTTTAGTGCTTTACGTGGAGCTGGATCACGCTTCTGCACGTTACCGTCAATTGGTTCTCTTGGCACAAAACAGCTATCTGTTTTCCTATCGGCCAGAAACAGACCACGGAATAGACGCGTGGAAAGAGCTTCTAGAACAAAATGATTTCGCGATGCCGACATTGGAGGAGCAAGTAAGTTTTCTCTATTTTTCCATGAAGCTAGTGATCGATTCTTTGACGGATATGTTGGCGAACCATTGGGGAAGAGAAGAATTACTGCAAGATTTCCGTTATAAAACACATTGGTTGACGAAGGGCATAAAAAGACGCTGAAGCGAACTTCAGCGTCTTTGTTTTAGTAATACTGATGATTTTTTTCTTGTTGCTGCTGCTTGAGTAATTCCATAAACTCCGCTTTAGCCATTTGCTTGATCGTGTCGCTGCCATGCTTGCGAACGGCGAAGGTCCCCTCTGACAATTCTTTGTCTCCGATCACTAAGCTGTAAGGAATTTTTCGCAATTCTGCCTCACGGATCTTCTTGCCTAGTTTTACATTTCGCAGATCCTTTTCGACACGAATTCCTGCGGCATGAAATTCTTGGAACAAGGCTTCAACGCCGGCCTCATGCGGCTGTGCAACATTGATCAGCGCTACTTGTTTCGGTGCTAACCAAAATGGGAACGCGCCTGCATAATGTTCGATCAAAATCCCAAGGAAGCGATCCAATGAACCGAAGACTGCCCGATGGATCATCACGGGTTGTGCTTCTTGGTTCGTTTCATCCACATACGTCAGGTCAAATTTCTCTGGCATCTGGAAATCCAATTGAACCGTGGCACATTGATGGCTGCGATTCAACGCATCCTTGATGTGGATGTCGATCTTCGGTCCGTAAAAGGCCCCATCGCCTTCATTGATATTGTATTTATACCCAAGATCCGTCAACACTTTTCCAAGGGACGCTTCGGCTTCATCCCACAGTTCGATCTCACCCATAAAGTCATCTGGCCGCGTCGACAGCTCGACTCCGTACTCAAAGCCGAAAATCTTATAAACTTCATCAATGATTTTTAACGCCAAAGCGATCTCCTGCTCGATTTGATCACGTCTGACAAAAATATGTGCGTCATCCTGACAGAAGGTTCGGACACGCAACAGGCCATTCAATGCCCCGCTGAATTCGTGACGGTGGACTTGACCAAATTCCGCCATGCGCATCGGCAGGTCGCGGTAAGACCGCTTACGGTCCTTGTAGATCAAGCAATGTCCCGGACAGTTCATCGGTTTTAAGGCGTAATCCTCATTGGCTACCTTCGTGAAATACATATTATTCTTATAATGATCCCAGTGACCGGAACGCTCCCATAAGCGCTGATTCAAGATCAAAGGCGTTTTGACTTCCTTGTAATCGTATTTTGCTTGCAATTCTCGCAAGAATTTTTGCAGCTCATTCCGAATGGTCAAGCCATTCTCCAAATAAAAAGGCATGCCAGGTGCTTCTTCAGAGAACATAAATAAATCGAGTTCTTTTCCAAGTTTCTGATGGCTGCGTTTTTCCGATTCTTCTAAATAGTCTAAATGCGCCAAGAGCTGTGCTTTTTCAGCAAAGACTACCCCCATGACCCGCTGCAGCATTTCTTTTTCCGGATCTCCTTGCCAGTAGGCACCAGAGACCTTTAGCAATGAGAAGTATTCAGCCGTCGCTACTTCCAGCGCCATCGGTTCAAGGAAAAACTCGGTGACATCGCCGAAGGAATACACAAAAACAGGCTGGTCAGCAGGCATTTCAGCCAACGCAAACAATTTTAACTCGTTGTCTTTAAAGACTTCTTTCGCTTCGGATACAGGTAGAATGGCACTTTCGATCTTGGCATCCGTTTTTAATTTCTTTTTGATATGGTGCTCCAGATCCTTCAAGATCAGAGCACTTAATGGTTGATCCACTCGCAGATCGACCCAGATCGTCTGATCCTCCCGTTGCGATTTTGCAAATAGGGCTTCGGGATAGTGCGCCTTGATTGCTTCTTGCAGCAGCAGACTGACTAACTGGCATATTGCCGTAGTTCCTTCTGGAGAGGAGCAATCATAAAAAGCGATCTCCGCATTGTCTTTCACTGGAGTTGATAAGTCAACAAGCTCGCCATCGATACTGCCAATGACTGCACGTTCCATCCATTGATTTTTTATCTCAAACAATGTGGTGTTTTTTGCCACCTTTTGTTTGCTTCCATTTGGTAAAACAATTTCGATTTCTTTTGACATTCAACTCAACTCCGATCCGCTTTTTCAATAACAATTTATAGTGCGTCCCTTTTCTTACTAATTTTAACAAAAGGCGTGAAGGGTTTTCAATAAAAAAACGTCCCTATAAATAGGGACGTGAATAAACGTGTTACCACCCAAGTTCCCGAAAAGTATGGACTCTCCGGCTCATGAGATAGATAACGGCTATCTGCCGGACCGTGTTACGGTCACTCAAAGGGAGTAATCTTGTTTTCGCCATCAGAAGCTCCCAGCCATGGCTTCTTTCTCTGAGGATGTTCTGAAAAAAGATCGTGTCCTTCTCACTGCATTCTACTATTGATTAAAGCATAGGCGTACAAAAAAAGTTTGTCAACGCTTTTCTCTTTTAGAATCATTCATTTGATTTCAGTGCATCGATCATATTGATATGACGCAGACGGAAATGGGTCGCGACCATGACGATCACGGAGAAGAGGATCGTCAATCCGCCGGAAAGAAGGTACGCACCATAACCGATGACCGGCGGGAACGTGATCGTTTCCATCGAAGCCTGATCCAAAATAAATTTGGTCAAAACAATTCCGAGGCCATAGCCAAATAAAATTCCTAAAATCGTAAACACAAAATTCTCACGGAAAATATACGATGTGACCTCACGATCATAAAAGCCTAGTACCTTGATCGTAGACAGTTCTCTGACCCGTTCAGACACATTGATATTGGTTAAATTATATAACACGATGAACGCTAGTAGACCGGATAGAACGACGAAGATCCATACGATCCCGTCAAGATTGCTCATTGATTGCTCCTGTGTCTCAATCTGCGTAGAGATGAATGAGGTATTGGTCACCTGGTCTGAGCGCAGCAAGGTTTCCGACAAGCTTCTTTCTTCCGCCTTTGTCAGCGGTTCATTTTTCAACAAAAAACTATTGGCGGCAAACGCTTTTCCTCGCGCCTGTTGATAATACTCTTTTGAAACATACAAAAAGTTTCCTAAATAATTGTCCGCAATAGCCGCGATCTTCACCTTGAAGGTCTGCTGATCGTCATCATACACGGTCAGGCTATCCCCTTTTTTCAAGTCAAATGATTCTGCCATTTTTTGAGTGATCACCGCACCCTCTTTCGGCAGGGTGAAGGGAGTTCCAGCCTCTTTCAGATGAAGGTAGTCTTTAAATGCTTCACGATTTTCTGGCACCATCATCGTGAGTTTTTGAGTGGCTTGCCCTTTTCGTTTCAATTCGATCGTTTCGTTCAGCGTCGCTAGTTCGCTTTTTACTTTTTTGTTGTCTGATAGAAGCTGTTTCACTTCGTCTTTAGGCGCCTCTTCTTTTAAGGTAACGATCGCATCGTAATCAATGATGGGGCCAAACTGCTTATCGCCCACCGAGCTCAAGGAGTCCTTCAGACCAACGCCCGCGACCATCAATGCTGCGCAGCCGGCGATTCCGATCACCGCCATGATCATTCGAGATTTATAGCGAAAAAGATTTCGATAGCTTACTTTTGAGTTAAAGCTCATTCGAGACCAGATCGGCGTGATCCGTTCCAAGAAAATCCGTTTCCCTGGTTTCGGGGCTTTAGGCTGTAATAGCTTCGCAGGTTTTTCATGCAATTCTTTCATTAGAACAAGCAGTGCCGCTCCTAAACTGGCGATCAAAAAGGCGATCGTTGCTTGGATGATCGGGCGCGGCAGATAGAAAACGTCTACGCCCGGGAAATTATACCGATCACTTGAAAGGTCAAAAACCAGACGCGGCAACGTGTGGATACCGACCACACTGCCTAAAGCGATCCCAATCGTGGCGGCGGACAGCGCGTAAATAATGTATTTGATGGAAATCTCCGAACGTGAATACCCCAACGCCTTCAATGTCCCGATCTCTCTTCGATTTTCTTCTACCATTCGTGTCATGGTAGTGAAGGTGATCAACGCAGCAATAAAGAAGAAAAATACCGGGAACACATTGGCAATGGCTGCGATCCGTTCAGAAAGGTCGCCGTATTCCTGAAATCCGGGATTATCTGACCGCTGCTCGTAGGAATAGCTCGGTGTCGTCAGTTCAGCCAGCTCTTTTTCACTGTCAGAAATTTTTTGCTGTGCAGAAAGTAATTGCCCGCGATTGTCGTTAAGTTCCTTTTGACGCGTCTCGAGTTCTGCTTGTGCTTGAGCCAGTTGAGGTGTCTCACCGGGCATCATCGCCCGTTGCTGCTCTAGTTGTCCTTTGGCTTGATCCAGTTCCCTTTGACCGGCGTCGAGCCTTTCCAGATTCTCCGCCACTTCTGCTTTGCGCGGAAGCAATTCCTTTTCGGCAGCTGCTTTTATTTCCGCAGCACGTTTTTCTGGACGGTCTGCAAAGAGCTTCTCTACCTTTTCAATGTTTTTATCCATCGTGTTTTCGTAGCTTTTGCCGTAGGTCTCTTTTTCTTGGACATTCGCAAAGGAGACATAGAGTACCGATTTTATAGCACTTGAAAAATTCTTCTCAGGCACGTAGGCAAAAAAATCCACGCTTCCGTTCCCGACATTGGAAAGGCCCCGTTCTTCGGTACTGACATAAATGGGCGATTGGACAAAGCCGACGATTTTGAACGTTTTTCGTTTTAATTGATCCGGTTGGTCGATCTGATACGTTTGGTTCAACCGGTAGCCTTCTTCTTTGGCCTTTTCATCCAAAACGATCTCATTTTCCTTTTTCGGCAAATGACCGGACTTTACCTGTAACTGGTTTTGTTTGTTTTCTTCATTATATGAATACAATTTCACCACTTGATTTTTCTTACTATCTGCATAAAAGAGCTGGTGACCACTCTCAACTTTGGCGTCGGGGATCTTTTCTGCCAGCTTGATATCCTCTGCTGTCAAACCGCCCGTAGAAACAATTTGCAGATTTGATAAGTCTTGTTTATCGACATAGCGACTCGCCGAATGATTCAAGATCGGTCCTGTCGCTTTGATTCCTACATATAACAATGTTCCTAATAAAATAATTAAAACGATCGCAATGAAGCGTCCCTTTGAATAAAGGATCTCGCGTAAGCTTGCTTTTAAATAGGTCTTATTTTTCATGTCTGCACTCCCGTTTTTTCATCCCTCTCATTCTAACACAAAACGTTTTCATCTTTGGTGCGTAAAATTCTAAAGGAACACGATAAAAAACGAAGCGCTCGTCGACACACGCTTCGTTTTTTATCGTAGGTAGCTTATTGATTAGTTTTTGAATGAGTGGATCGGTGCCGGGATACGACCGCCGCGAGCGATGAAATCTGTCGAACCTGCTTCGTTTACTGCCATAACAGGTGCTCGTCCAAGCAGTCCGCCAAATTCAACCATTTCCCCAATGTTCTTCCCTTTGGCTGGAATGATTCGAACAGCCGTGGTCTTATGATTGATCACACCGATCGCTGCTTCATCAGCGATCATTGCTGCGATCGTACTCGCTGGTGTCTCTCCAGGAATTGCGATCATATCCAAGCCTACCGAACAAATAGCTGTCATTGCTTCCAGCTTTTCGATCGTCAATGAGCCGTTGTTGACTGCATCGATCATTCCGGCATCCTCTGAAACAGGGATGAAAGCGCCGGATAGTCCACCTACGTGATTGCAGGCCATGACGCCGCCTTTTTTCACCGCATCGTTCAATAACGCTAATGCCGCAGTCGTTCCGTGGGTACCGACTGTTTCTAAGCCCATTTCTTCCAATACGTGAGCAACTGAATCCCCCACGGCCGGTGTCGGTGCTAAAGATAGATCCACGATTCCAAACGGAACATCTAACCGTTCAGAAGCGATTTTTCCAACCATTTGTCCCATACGCGTAATCTTGAAGGCTGTCTGCTTCACCGTCTCAGCCACCACATCAAAGGATTCGCCTTTCACTTTTTCCAATGCCCGTTTCACCACACCCGGTCCGCTGACCCCAACGTTGATGACGCAATCTGCTTCACCGACGCCATGGAAAGCCCCCGCCATGAAAGGATTGTCTTCTACTGCATTGGCAAAGATCACTAATTTGGCACAGCCTAAGTCAGAAGCTGCCGCTGTTTCTTTGACGATTCGTCCTGTATGAGCAACGGCATCCATGTTGATCCCCGCTCTGGTAGAACCGATATTGACAGAAGCACACACAAAGTCTGTCTCTGCTAATGCTTGAGGAATGGAGTCTATCAAGATTTTATCTCCGTGCTGATAGCCCTTTTCCACTAAAGCAGAGAAGCCCCCCAAAAAGTTCACGCCTACAGCCTTCGCCGCCTTATCCAGCGTCTTCGCAAATTTCACGTAATCTGTATCCGGAGTCGCTGCAGCGATGATCCCGATCGGTGTCACAGAGATCCGCTTGTTGATGATGGGAATCCCGTACTCCGCTTCGATCGCCTCGCCGACTTTCACAAGATCCTTTGCTTTTGTTGTGATTTTTTGATAAATCCTTTCACAGGCACGATCGCTGTCGCTATCGATACAGTCTAGTAAAGAAATCCCCATAGTGATCGTCCGTATGTCCAGATTTTCTTCTTCGATCATTCGAATCGTTTCCAGTATTTGATTGGTCTCCACAAAGAGCCCTCCTTATAATTTATGCATCGTGTCAAAAATTTCTTGATTTTGAATACTGATTTTCACACCTAATGTTGTCCCTAATTCATGAAGCTGCTCTCGCGCCCCTTCAAAATCTTTTTCAGCATTGGTCAAATCGACTAACATCATCATTGTAAAAAAATCACCCATGATCGTTTGAGATACATCAAGGATATTGATCTTTTGTTCCGCTAATTTTTGACTGACACCCGCGATGATGCCCACCTTGTCTTTCCCAATAACTGTTACTACGCCACGCATATGCATAACTCCCTTCAGATAATTGTTTCTCATTATAGCACAGCGATGACAAAACGATTAGAAAATTATGAATACAATCAGATTTTTTTACCATAATGTTCGTGTTTTACACATTCGCTTCGGACTTCCTATCGAAAGGGTAGGATCGTACGCGTGGGAAGACCCAGAGATTCGACGCTCTTGGTCAATGATCGATACAATGTATACGCCCGCCGCTTTTCTCCTTTACTTCTATCGGAGGCAGCATTATGCTGATAAAAAAAGGAGGCTTTTTAATGGAACTTTTTGAAATGATGATCCATCATTCATCCGTTCGATCATTTACCGAAGAAACAGTGTCGCAACCGTTGAAAGAACAATTGCTCTTAGCCGCGCAAAGCGCCAGCAGCTCGAATTTTTTACAGGCCTTCTCTATCATTGAGATCACGGACCCTGAGAAAAGAAAAGCGATCGAGGAAATCGCAAATTTCCCCGTCGATAATGGAACTAACGGCAGCTTGTCTATTTTTGTCGCTGATTTGAACAAACACGCCCAGGTTTTAGCCCGTCACAACGACGCTACGGAGCACCTGCGAACGATGGAATCGCTAGTTGTCGCGATTGTTGACGCAACATTGGCGGCACAGTCGATGGCTGTGTATGCGGAATCCGTTGGTTTAGGTATCTGCTATGTAGGAGGCATCCGAAACGCCTTGTTCGATATCAAAGAATTGCTGGAGCTGCCTGAATTGACCTACCCCGTCTTCGGGATGTTCATTGGCTACCCTGCTGCAAAAAACGAGGTCAAGCCCCGGATGCCGATTTCTGCGATGCTTGGAACCAACACGTATCGTACAATGACACCGGAGTTGATCGACGCCTATGATAAAACGATGACTGCTTACTATCAAGCACGTCGGACGAATACGCAGGAAAGCAATTGGTCAGACAAAGTACGCCAACACTTCGGCTCCCCGAGACGCGCGGATACCATGGACTTCCTAAAAAAACAAGGCTTCGTTTTTTAAACGAAACCTTGTTTTTTACTCTGCTGGAAGGATCGCAAGTGCGCGAACGTTGAATCCGGGAGCGTCTTTGACTTTTGGTACACCGATGGAGATCGCACCGCCAACTGGAGGAAGCTCTGTCAGACGGTTCAACACTTCGACTTGGAACTTGTCCTGTTTCAGCCAATAAAGCTCGCCGATCAGGCCGCCATTCTTTTTGCAGTCCATCGCGGAATCCGTATCCAATGTTTCATGCCCGATCGCCGTTACTTGCCGTTCTTCATGCAAGAATTTCAGCGCGTCCAATGACCAGCCCGGCGTATGTGCCTGCCCCTCCGAATCTAGATTGTAAAAGGCGTCGACCTTTTTCCAACGCTTCGACCAGCCGCTGGCAAAAGCGACAAAGCTTTCTGCTGGAATCTTTCCAAAGGCGGCTTCAAAGGAAAGGATATCTTCAACTGTCAAAGAATAATCAGGATTTTCTTCGACTTCTTTTTCTTTATTGATGACGATTAGAGGCAGCAAGAAATCTTTGATCGCCAACTGATCGACAGATTGTCGATGTTCAACAAAATGGACAGGGGCATCGATGTGCGTCCCGTATTGGGTAACAAGCTGGTACTCTTTCGCAAAAAAACCATCTTCCTTCACTGTGACCAATGTTTTTTCCTGCATCGGTTGGAAGGATTGAAAATAAGGGATCTCTCCAGAAATGCTGTGGCTCAAGTCGACCCATCGTTGCTCTTTTAAAAAGGCAATACTCTCTGTGATCTGGCTCATACTATTCCTCCTCGTTATCGTTCTCATTGTATTTTAACGATACCGATAAACAGCACCTCTGTCAAATCCTGTTTCGTTTTCTCTCCGTCTGTTCGTTTTCATAGCGTGCACTAATCAGAAGACACAAAAAAGCTGCACCAAAATAATGGCGCAGCTTTCGTATTAGTCATTTTTTAAAACGATTTTTCCTTTTGCATGATGCGTCGCACTTAATTCATGCGCATCTTTTACACCCGCTGCTGTTAAAGGATACGTGTGCCCAACGACACTCTTCACTTTTCCTTCAGCCATTAGATCAGCTATTTCTTGCAGCTGTTCTCCATCTGGCTTCAACCAGATGCTTTCTGCCACTGCGACCGTTTTTGCTAATTCTTCATCGGGTTGGCTCACGATCGAGATCAGACGACCGTTTTCCTTCAGTACGTTGAAGCTGTCCGCTTGAACATCGCCGCCCATTGTATCAAAGACCAAATCGATGTCTTCCAGTACTTCTGAAAAATCAGTAGTATGATAATCGATCGTTTGATCGGCCCCTAATTCCTTCAGCAGGGCATGATTTTTTTCACTCGCTGTAGTGATGACTGTTGCACCAGCATTCTTAGCTAACTGAATCGCGTAGATCCCGACACCGCCAGCACCTGCATGGATCAAGACCTTTTCCCCTGCTTTTAGTTTTCCGTGGGTGAAAAGTGCTTGATACGCCGTTAATCCTGCTAAAGGCACCGCTGCTGCATCTTCAAAAGAAACGGCAGCCGGTTTGTTTGCCAATAGATGATCGTCTACGATCGCATAATCGGCATATGTACCAAAGCGTGTTGTTTCTGGGCGCGCGAAAACTTCTTGACCTACGTGCCAGTCCTTCACTGCTGAACCGACTTCCGCGATTTCTCCGGCTACATCCCAGCCTAAAATAATCGGGAATTCCCAAGGCATCATTTGCGCCAAGTATCCTTCACGCAGCTTCCAGTCAATCGGATTGACTGATGTTGCTTTTACCTTTACCAATACTTGATGCTCGCCCAATTCAGGCAAAGTGACGGTGCTTTCTTTTAATTGGTCTGCATGACCATATTCTTCTATTACAATTGCACGTGTATCCATTCGTACATCCCTCCATATCGGTTCATTATAAATATCCTGTCAGAAAATCGGAAACGATTTGCTTAGTCGAACAAGTGCCCGTCTAAAAGATACGCTGATTGATACGTTTCAGCTAATTTTTTTAAGTAGGGCAATGCGTGGTCTTCTGTTTCGGTCATCTGCTCCAGCAAAAGAAAAAACTGTGCTCTTTCCTCTGGTGTGGCGGTCTTCTTGAAATAACCCCAGACGTGTTCATACGCATTTCTTTGTGCTTTCAAGTCAACAGGCATCTTTTTCACCCGTTCCAAATGCTGATAAAATTCTTCCGTCTTTTCCTCTGACCAGTGATTACCGGAAAAAAGCTGACGCAAGGCAAGGTACTCTTTTTGTGAACGCGCCATAACGAAATATTTCCACTGTGCCCATTCTTTTTGGATCTCCTGCATCTTTCTCACCTCTTCTTTAGCTTACCACCCACTGAGGCCCTTATTGAAGAAAAAGGCTTGGACCTTCCTTCACCGATCACGCCCACCAAAAAAAGACTGCAGACACCTGTGGGTCTACAGTCCGAAATCATTGAATTATAAATCAGCGATCGTGGTTCCTTCACCAAAGATGGCTTCCCAATCTCCTGTAAAATCAGTCACCGCTTGTGCGATAGACGGCATTGCGAAGGCTTGCTGGATAATATCCACTCCCATTGTCGCTGCCTGACTGCCATTTTCTAGAGCTGCGTTGACTTGCCCAACATTTTTGAAGCTGGCTGCTAAAATTTTTGTATCGCTATCTGTCCGGGCGATCTCTTCCGCCATTTCGACTATCGCTTCCCGAGGATCAATATTCAGATTTTCCATGCGATTGAAGTAAGGGGCGATGTAATCCGCACCGGCCGCAATTGCCAAGTAGGCTTGAAATTTCGTATAGATAGCCGTGGCGGTGACGTTGACTCCGCGCCGTTTCAGCTCTTTGATCGCCTTCAACCCAGGCTCATTTACAGGGACCTTGATGAAGACCTTTTGATCGATATTCGCTAAAATCGTTTCAGCATCCTTGATGATTCCCTCGTAATCTGTCGCGACGACCTGCACGTGCAGTGAACGATGATCCCCGATGATGCCCCGAATATCTTTCATATGCTGGAAGAAATCGATCTTCCCTTCTTTTTTGACGATCGAGGGATTCGACGTCACACCCGCAATTGGTAAAAAGTCGGCAAATTCTTTTATTGCAGCAAGATTGGCTGTATCTAGCATAAATTCCATGTTGAGAACGCTCCTTTGTTTTTTCTATAGGACAAGCATAGCATCTCGCTGACGATTTTTCTGCCTTCTCTCGACAAAAAAAGCGAAAAGCGTTCTACCACGCCCTTCGCTGAAAAATATTCCTTAATGATCGCACAAATGTGCACTTTTTTTAAAAAAACTACTTTCGTTGATTTAGTCGTAAAATTTCCTGAGCCGTCTCTTGATCGGTGATCAGCGTTTTAAGGGACCCTTTTTTCAGCAGCGGCACGATCGAGCGGGCCTTCGTGACCCCTCGGGCGATCCCGACAGACTGCGGCACATCAGCCAATGTCTCTAAGGAAATGCCGATGGTTCGCTGATTCAAGGAACCATTCAAAAGCTTCCCATCGCTATCATAAAACCGGCAGCAGCAATCCCCCACCGCTTCTCTTAATTTCAGCTCTTCAAAATCTTCAGCAGACAGCAAATCTCGCCATTGACTCTTTTGATAGCTCAGAGGACCGCCGACACCGACGATCACCAGATCCAGACGTTTCCAGTAGTCTCGCAACTCATGAAAGTATTTTGAATGAACGATCCCCTCCGCGAGTTCCTTGGTTTCTTGGATCACTGTCGCATTGACAAACAGACTGTGCCCGTTTAACTTTCGGGCCAATTCGTAGACAAGGGTATTCACATGGTAGCGTGAATTGATATGACTGGGGCCGCCCACCACTGGAACGACCGAGACATTGGACAGCTGCTTGGGATCAATGGCATTGACCGCTCTGCCGACACTAGCGCCCCAAGACAGACCGACCACCAGCTCATCCGTTAGCTGCCGGCGAATCCAAGCACCCGCGGCTTCCGCCAGTGCTTCCTCTTTGGCTTCTTCACTGGCATCGTTATCTGTCGGAACCAGCTCCACCGCAGTTAAGCCAAAGGTCTGCTTCAGTTGCTCCTCAAGCTCGAACAAGCTCGCGTCAAAATGGTTGATCTTGATCTCCACGATGCCTTCTGCTTTTGCCTGACTCAGCATGCGGCTGACGGTCGTCCGGTAGATCGCCAGCTCTTTAGCGATCTGTGCTTGTGTTAATTCTTGTTCATAATACATATAAGCAATTTTAGCTAATAATTTCTTTTTATCTTCTTTCATATCCATTCCTCCGTGAAAGCTCTTCTTTTATTCTACCAAAATATGATTTACTGTGTTCGGTAAAGCGTGTATCATTAATAATTAACAAAATAAACAGTATCAATTGGCTTTTAAGGAGGAAACTGAATGTCTGTTGAAACGGTAAAAGCGTATTTTTCTCATTATGGAATAGCTGATCGCATCCAAGAATTCCCAGTCTCCAGCGCAACCGTCGAGCTGGCGGCACAGGCGCTGGACTGCGCCCCTGAACGTATCGCCAAAACCTTGTCTTTTAAATTGAAAAAGGCAGGAGACAGTCTTCTGATCGTCACGGCTGGCGACGCGAAGATCGACAATGCAAAGTACAAGGCGATGTTCGGCGAACGGGCCTTGATGCTGAAGGCGGAAGAAGTAGAAGCAACGATCGGGCATCCTGTCGGCGGTGTTTGTCCTTTCGGGATCAATCCAGGCATCCGCGTGTATCTGGACGAATCCTTGAAGCGCTTCGACAGTGTCTATCCCGCATGCGGCAGTGCGAACAACGCCATTGAATTGACGATCCCAGATCTGGAAAACTACACACAGTTCACGCAATGGGTCGATGTCTGCAAAAATTGGGAATAAGAAAAAGGCGCGTGGCAAACAGCTTGTCACGCGCCTTTTTCTTCGGATACAGTTACTCTTTGCTTCCAGACGTTTTTTTAGATACACCCTTGTTCCAGCACTTGGCAATCCGTCAACACCGTTTCTAAAACTTTTTTCACCTCTGCTTGGTCAACGACCGCTTCCCCGCCAAACTGGTAGCCTACCACCAACGCCCGTGTCGTCTCCTCACGGATCATTCCTCGGGTCGCGTCTGCTGTCGGACTGCCAAAGGGGCCTTCTTCATCCGTCAGTACCAGTAAATTTTCGATATTCACGGATTTATTTCCGATCCCTGCATAGCGTGCCTCCGCGGGTCCTACTGTTAAGCAGATCGGCTCTGTGACCTTATCAAGATCGTACGAACCAAAGGGCACCTTCCATTTTAAAGAAAAATAATTGTTTACATCTACCAATCCGTTGATTTGATACAAGCCCTTTTGCTGAACGACTCGTCGCCACAAGCTGTCAGAGGACGGTCTGGAGCGGGCGGGGTCTTTTCCTAACTGTCGATAGACCTTCTTTGCAGCAATGATCTGCGGATCTTCCTTGATCGTATCCGTCGAATCCTCGGCTTCGATCGTCTGGATCAACGGCGTGAGCAATTCCTGCCACACCTGTTCATTATAGGCCTCGTTTTTAAATGTGATCACACTATAGGCCAGTGATACGCCCTGCGCCTGTACCTTCGAATCCATTGTCAGCTTCATACGTTTCCCTCCATAGTCGCTTTTCTTCTAGTTTAAACGATTTCATTGGAAAGCAAAAGCTTACTTATAATAGAGGGACTTCGTTATAATGGAGAGGTATAAAGAGGAGGAAGCAGAATGAAACTCACGTATCATGGTCACTCTGTCTTATCCATCGTTATGGAGGATGGACAAAAATTATTGTTTGATCCGTTTATCACAGGAAATTCATTGACCGACTTAGACGCAGAGGATGTAACAGCCGATTGGATCTTGGTTACCCACGGACACAGCGATCACATCGGCGACATGGTGCCGATCGCAAAGCGCAACGAGGCCACCATCATCAGTATCGTGGAGATCTGTACGTTTGCTGAAAAGAACGGGGTGAAAAAGACCCACGGAATGAATATTGGCGGGAAATTTGATTTTCCCTTTGGCCGCGTCAAGATGGTCCACGCCCAACATAGCTCAGGCTATGAGGTGGACGGTCAGACCCTCTACATGGGGGAACCCGCGGGATTTATTGTACAGGCAGAAGGAAAAACGATCTATCATGCCGGCGACACCTCGAATTTTGGCGACATGGCACTATTTGGTGACGCCTTTGATATCGACGTGGCCTTCTTGCCGATCGGCGATAATTTCACGATGGGCCCTCACGAAGCGGCGAGTGCAGCGAAACGATTGAAAGCCAAGCAAGTCGTACCGATCCACTACAATACATTCCCAGTCATCAAACAAGCCCCCGAAGCCTTCGTCAAGCTATTGCCGGAGAATGTCGGTAAAGTCATGGCAGTCGGTGAGACTCTCGAGCTTTAAGCGACGGGCTCCTAACGCGTATGGACGAGCGACGTCCATACGTTTTTTTGTTTTCGCAGCCAAAGATTCTGATACAATGAAAGAGACTACGAGAAGCCGAAAGGAGTTTTTATGTTAAATTTTGAAAGTGATTATCTAGAGGGTGCCCATGAACAGATCTTGCAGCGAATGATCGAGACGAACAATGAAAAATTAAGCGGGTATGGGCGGGACAAATACTCTGCCTCTGCGGTGGAGAAAATCCGACAGGCCTGTCTTTGCCCTGAAGCCGATGTCCAATTTATCGCTGGTGGAACGATGACCAATGCCTTAGTCATCGCCTCTTTACTGAAAAAAATTGAAGGCGTCATCGCGGCAGAGACCGGTCATATCACGACACATGAGACAGGCGCGATCGAATTTACAGGCCACAAGGTGCTGAGTCTTCCCCAGACTGACGGGAAAATATCCGCAGCGCAAATCCGCACCTTGCTTGAAAACTTTTGGAGAGATGACAATCGGGAATTCATGGTTTTCCCTGGCATGGTCTATCTCTCCCACCCAACCGAGTATGGCACGTTGTACTCAAAGGACGAATTGGCAGCTATCTCTGGGGTTTGCCGTGAATACAACATCCCGCTCTTTTTAGACGGCGCTCGTTTAGGCTACGGACTTGCTAGTCCGGCGTCTGATTTGACCTTGCCGCTGATCGCAGAATACTGCGACGTCTTCTATATCGGCGGAACCAAAGTCGGTGCTCTTTTAGGCGAGGCCATCGTCTTCACGAAAAATAATTTGCCGGAATACTTTGTCGCCCACATGAAACAGCAAGGTGCGCTGTTGGCCAAAGGACGCCTGCTGGGGCTGCAATTCGATACGCTCTTCACGGATCAATTGTATTTCAAGATCAGTGAACACGCGATCGCCATGGCGATGCTGCTGAAACAAGGATTGGCTGAAAAGCAGTACCGCTTCTACTTGGACTCTCCTACGAATCAACAATTCATCATTTTGGAAAACAAGCAAATGGAAGAGCTGAAGAAGTCTGTCGCTTTCAGTTTCTGGGAAGCCTACGACGACAGCCACACCGTGATTCGTTTCGCAACGAGCTGGGCGACCGAAGAAGCCGATGTCCGTGCGCTAGTAGCTTTACTATAAAAAAAGAAGCGTTTCGATCAACGATCGAGCCGCTTCTTTTTTATAAACCAATCAGCCGCAGTGTCAGACAAGCGACATAACATTCGTAGCTCTCGGAAAAGCGCATGACGTTATAGCCTAACGCTTCACTGATTTTTTTGATTCGGTATTTCACCGTATTCTTGTGGATAAACAATTGCTCACTGCACACTTGGAAGTCTGCTCCTGCATCCAGTAAAAAGCTGCACAGGGTCGTTAGCTGTTCTTTGCTGTCCATGATCGGACCAAGCACATTCAAGGTTTCTTCGATCTCAGCTTCGCCTGCCTGGATCAGCTTACTCGCATAAGCAACTTGCCGGATCTCACTGATTGAAAAGCTCTTTTTCCCGTGAAACAGCTTCGGCAGTTGCAGCCCCACTCGATTGACTAGCTGGTAGGTGGCACGAACATCTGCTGTATTCCGCAGTCGCGGGCACAAAACGATGCTGTCGATCATCTCTTGGTACGGGCTGTTCTCGACATACACGCCGCCCAATTCCAACTCAGAATCATTGTGGCAGTAATCTCCCAGCAGCACGATCAATTGATCGTCTATCAATTGGGCGACGCACGTTCCATAAAATTTAGATGCATAGGACAGGATGTCCTGCTTCAAGGCCTTCTCTTCCCTCAGATCATTCAGTTGCAGCAGCCACATCAATCCGATCCCCTTGACGTCGATCTTCAAATGATTCGCCAAGCGATACATTTTTTCGCTTTCATCATTCAAAATCGCCCGTATCAAGGCATATTCACTGATCTCTCCGTGTTTTTTCCCCCATAAGTTCATCGCGACCTGCAACAGCTCGACAGATTGACCGCACTCAAATTCTGTTAACAGCTCGTGCTCCTTCAACAAATAAAAACGCAGCAATCCATTTTCCTTGTGGTAGAGCTCCTTGTAAAAAATCGAGAATTCATCTTTTGAGACTTGATCGCCGTCCTCTAGGGCAACGCGCCTCACCAGCCGCTCCAGATCTGTTGAAGAGTTCCGCGGCCATTTGACCTGATGAATCCTTTCGTTATCAGGATTCATCAATAAAATGTTGATCCGCAAAAAATCAGAGAGCAGCTTCAGCGTTACTTCTACATTGCGCAGATGCTCTGGCAGCAGCGAGGCCTTTTCCAGCACTTCATTCACGATATTCTCGGTCGTTCGTTCCTTCAGTATCGCGGCTGTCGCCTCTACGATCACTTCACTGTAACGAATCTGGTTTTGATTTTTAGGCATTTGGATAATGACGAAGTCCAAGTCCTCCGCCCTGTTGATGACCTCAGAGGACAGTCTTGGGATCACGATCCCCACATAATAGAGAATGATCCCTAAGCCGCCCATTTTGTGCAGCTGTTGGATCGTCTCACATTGCTTCGCCACGTCGTCTTTGATGTTGAAAAAAGAAGTCAGGGCCAGCTCGCCTGAGTGGTACTCGTTGGTCTCAAATACTGGCAGGTAGTCGTCCATATCTGAAATATCTAAAAAAGACAGCGATGTGACTGTTTGGTTCAAACAATTTTGCCCACTCATTAATTGAGCATCGCGCAATGAAGGCAATCCTAGTAACTCTTTTAATTTTGCTCCCAAAACCTCTTCCTCCTTAAAATTTTCACATCAAATTTTATTTTTCTTCTAACCTTATCAGATTCACTTTTTCTTGTCTATCCATTTTTCTTCAAAAATAACCGATTTTCTCTATTTAAAAGCAAAAAAAGAGACGGGGTTTTCCCATCTCTGTTTACTCATTGATTATTTTACAGCTGAATCGGATTCGACGATTTTTCCAACGATGCCGTAGTCCTTTGCTTCTTCCGCAGAAAGCCAGAAATTACGATCGGTGTCCTTTTCGATCTTTTCCAATGTTTGGCCTGTCGCTTTGGCGATCAGTTTGTTTACGCGTTTGCGCATACGCAAGATCTCTTTGGCTTCGATTTGGATCTCTGTCGATTGCCCTTGGACGCCGCCTGCTGGCTGATGGATCATGTAGCGTGTATTCGGCAAGCTGTAGCGGTCTTTTTTATCCGCAGCCAAATAAATCGTGATTCCTGCACTGGCTACCCAGCCGGTCCCGATCATTTTTACTTTTGGTTTGATGAAACGGATCACATCATGAATCGTGTCGCCAGATTCTACATGTCCTCCTTGGCTGTTGATGAACATCGTGATGGGCTCATCATTGATCGCAGACAGATACAGCAACTGTTCTGTCACGGCTTTTGCCAAGTCTTGGGTGATCTCACCATAAATCAAAATCGTACGTTGCTTCAATAATTTTAACATCATCGGATTTTTTTCTTCCGATTTTTCCATTTCTTCTTCGGCTAAAAATTCATTCATTGAAACGCCCTCCTTTTCTTCTAGGTCCAGTATAGCCAATATGATCAGGATTGAACAGAAAGAGCCTTTGATCAGACAACTTCTATCCTAGAAACGAATCTGTGCTAAACTACTAAAAAAGCAGTTTTTACTCGCTTATTTCCCTCTTTTGTGGGATGATAGATCGTATTTTGCGAACAGAAAGGGGATCATCGTGACCTATCGAAACAAGCCGCCGTCATGGACTGCTCTGCTGAAATAATTTTATCTAAAGGAGAGCATGTTACATGATCGAGGAAAAGAAAAGCTTTATCTCATGGCCAGTGCTTGCCATGATGTCGTTTGTTACTGTCATCGGATTTGATGATATTATTTATAACTTTGCCAATCAAGGGCTGGGAGTCATCACCTCTTGGATTATTTTATTGCTATTATATGTCATTCCTTACTCATTGATGGTAGGTCAATTAGGATCGGTCTTCAATCATGAAGGCGGCGGGCTGACCTCGTGGGTACGGGGAACCAGCGGCGATCGTTTGGGATATTTCACGGCTTGGACGTATTGGGCAGCGTCGATCCCCTATGTCGTCGATACGGCCAATGCGGTCGTGGTCGGCTTTGGCTGGCTGGTCAACGGCAATGATTCCATGGAGGACAAAATGTCCAATTCCATGTTTGCGCTACTGACCTTCTGTGTCTTTTTAGCCTTTATTTTCTTGCAGCGCCACTTCAAAAAATCATTGGAAGTATTGAGTACATTAGGTGGTGGTGCGATGTTCATCATGGCGCTCTTGTTCGTCTTTATGACCTTTGCGTCTCTATTTATGCCGAACGGTCACATTGAAACACAGCCGATGAATCTAGGGGCACTCATCCCTAAATTTGATCTTCATTATTTGACGACGATCGGCCTACTGATCTATGCCATCAACGGCGCTGAGCTGGTGGCCCCCTTTGTCACACGCATGAAAAAGCCGCAAAAGGAATTTCCGAAGGCCATGATCATGCTGACGGTCATGACGATCTTCTTGACCGTCTTCGGGTCCTTCTCCTTGGGTGTTTTCTTCAATGCCCATCATTTACCGGGAAATCTGAAGATGAACGGTTCCTATTATGCGTTTCAGCGCTTGGGTGAATTCTTTCATTTAGGAAATACGCTGATGTACGTCTTTGCGGTGACACAAATCATTTATATGTGCGCCTTGCTGGCTGTCTTATTGGACGCCATGACTCGGATGCTCATCTCGGATACGGGAAAACAATTCATGCCGAAAAAACTGACGAAATTAAACGATGAAGGCCTGCCGATCAATGGCTACATTTTAACGACTGCCTTGAGTGCCTTCATTTTGTTATTAGGCGTCTTCTTGCCTGAGATGAATGACATCTTCAACTGGCTGTTGAATCTTAACGGGATCATCTCCCCAGGTGTGACTTGCTGGATCTTCTATGCCTTCATTCGGATTCGCTTAGACAGCCGCAAGTTCCAATCGGAGTATGTCTTCATTAAAAACGATCGAATGGCCGTCTTCGTCGGCGGCTGGTGCTTAGTGGTCACGATCATCGCCACCTTATTTGGTGTTTTGCCCCAGGATGCGCCTTACGGTTCACGCCTCTTTTGGCATGAACTGATCATCAACATTGTCGGGATCGCCGTGCTGATCGGTCTAGGCTTCATTATGCCTGCCTTGGCAAAACGGGAACGAGAAAAAGCGGTTTAATTAGATCCTTATTCGCTTCAAGACTGTGTCTCCAACGAAGACACAGTCTTTTTTTCTGCCTATTCAAAAAGAAGCGCGCTCGTGGTAAGATGATTTCTAAACATGCTTTCATATTTTTTTAATCGAAATCATAGAAATGGGTGAATACTATGTTGTTGGGGTCAATAGTGAATTGTCTCGCTATCATCGCAGGAAGTTTTTCGGGCATCGTCCTGCGAAATATCACTGAACAGACGAAAGATACTGTCACAAAGGGGATTTCCTTGGGCGTCGTCGCTTTGGCGATCCAAATGTCGATGCAAGCGAGTTCCTTTATCGTGATCATTATCAGTATTTGTCTCGGAGGAATGATCGGAGAATTTTTAAAAATCGAAGACTCCATGACTCGTTTAGGGTTATTTTTGGAAAATCGCTTTGCTCGCGGCAACAGTAATTTCGCGGAGGGCTTCGTTACTGCGACGTTGATCTACGTGATCGGATCGATGGGGATCATCGGGGCGATTGAGAGCGGTGTTACCGGCAGCCACCAGACCCTCTTCACAAAAGCGGTGATGGATGGCTTCATGTCGATCATGCTCACGGCTTCTTTGGGGATCGGCGTCCTATTCTCCGCTTTTCCCGTGCTGCTCTATCAAGGGGCGATCACGATTTTTGCCAGTGTGATCGTTCGCTACTTGCCGAAGGAATTATTAGACAGCTTGATGAACGAGATCAGCGCGATCGGCGGATTGATGATCCTAGCGATCGGCTTGAATGTCATGAAGCTGACAAAAATCCGTGTCTCTAATTATTTACCGGGAATTTTAGTCTTGATCGCTATCTTAGTAGTTCAATATTATTACTTTTAACAATAAACAGATGAGGGTCTCCGCCCTCACCTGTTTATTTTTTTGGCCAAATAATATTTTGTCGTTCCCATCATCGGTACATCTGCCAACTCTCCAAAGACCTCATAGCCGTGCTTCAAATAGAAGCCCAGTGCTTGATAGGCTTTGGTGGTCAGCGTGAGGGTCTTCACGTCTTCCTCCACCGCCCACGCTTCCATCGCTTGGATCAATTTTGACCCCATACCTGATTTCTGCTGGCCTTCTTCAACACCCAACAACGAAATATGCAGGGTGTCGTATTGCCGTTTCCCGACGATCCCGCCCGTCAGCCTGCCTGCCGCCCATGCACCAAAGGCGATTTCCTGCTCCTTGTCCTCTGGCAATCGATCGGCAAATACGCCTTCGTGCTGCTGCTCAAAAACTCGATCCAATAGCGGGAGCAAGGTGTCCCTGTCACTTTGTTTGATCTCCAATCTATTCACTCCCTTTTCAAATCGTCTTTCTATCAAAAGCTATTCTATCATTTTTCTGCAAAAAGACAAAAATGACATGAAAATGAGGAAGAAAAAAATTCGTCATTAGAATTCTATAAAATCAGCTATTTTTAAGTGATCTTTCTTTATACTTAATAACATAGATGAAAGCGCTTTACATATTGTATTGTTAATTGTTACTTTTTATGGGAAGGGAAGAAAAATAATGGCTGATAAGAAAATTCGATGGTTCACTGTTTCCATGATCGCTTTCAGTATGGTTTGGGGCTTTGGGAATGTGGTCAATAATTACGCGCAGCAGGGCATCTCTGTCGTGGTTTCTTGGATATTGATCATGCTGCTCTATTTTGTTCCGTACGCCTTGATCGTTGGACAATTGGGCTCTACCTTTAAAACCAGCTCCGGCGGGGTCAGCTCCTGGGTCAAGGAAACCACCGGCAAACGGAAGGTGGCCTATTATGCTGCCTGGACCTATTGGGTCGTGCATATCACCTATTTGGCTCAAAAGCCGCAATCGGTACTGATCGCTCTTGGCTGGGTCTTCAAACGAAATGGGGATGTTGCCACGAATATGAGTGTGCAAGTCGTCGCCATTATTTCATTGATCATTTTTCTGATCTTCCTCTTTCTTTCTACCAAAGGCTTGACGACGCTGAAGGTCATTGGAAGTGTCGCCGGCTCCGGGATGCTGATCATGTCTATTTTGTTCATCCTGTTGGCGATGGTCGTTCCTTTTATCGATCCGGCGTTCAAAGTCGCCACGCCAAATATGGGGGATGTTCAGACCTACATCCCAAACTTCAACTTGAATTATTTCGCGACGATCTCCATGCTGGTCTTCGCGGTCGGCGGTGCGGAAAAGATCTCGCCGTATGTCAATTCCATTGACCGTCCGACAAAAAACTTTCCAAAAGCGATGATTTTTATGGCCACTATGATCGGCCTGAGTGCTGTCCTTGGCTCCGTCGCGATGGGGATGCTTTTTGACAGCAACAACATTCCAGATGATTTGATGGCCAATGGTGCTTACAGCGCCTTCCAAATTTTAGGAAATCATCTAGGCGTCGGCAATCTTCTGATGATCATTTATGGCTTGGCTCAAACCGCGGTGCAATCCTCCGCCTTGGCCTTCTCGATCGACGCGCCGTTGAAGATCCTCCTTTCAGATGCTGACCCTGAGTATGTTCCACAATGGCTTCGCAAACGCAATCAGAAAGGAACGTTGGTCAACGGCTACTTGCTGACGGGGATTCTGGTGAGCATCATCATTATCCTACCGATCTTCGGGATCAAGAGTATGAGTATCTTGGTACAGTGGTTGACCAATCTCAATTCCATCGTGATGCCGATGCGTTACATCTGGGTCTTCTTCGCCTACATGATGCTGAACGCGCAATACAAAAAATTTCATTCGGAATACAAATTTATCAAAAATCCGAAGCTTGGTTTCGCCGTTGGTTTCTGGTGCTTTGGCTTTACCATCCTCGCCTGTATCTTAGGGATGCTGCCGAAAGTCGATTATGCAGCCGATCCTAGTTCTTGGATGTTCCAGCTCGTCTCCAATATCGTGACACCGATCGTCTTGATCCTGCTAGGGATGATCTTACCAATGATCGCCAAACGCGAGCAACAGAAAGTGTTGTAAATCTGCACGCCTGACATCTCCGCCGTTTTCTGCTGAAGAAGCGGCTGGAGATGTTTTTGGTTCGTTCAAATGTTCATTCATTTTTTAACAGTGTATACTGGATACAATCGTTTCTTAGAAAGAAGGTTCTTATGTCTGATTATTTAAACGAGCTCGAAGTATTTTGGGATGAATTTGCCGAAGAGTATGAAGTAATTCAACAAGAATCCATATTTCCGATCGCCGAAGAGCTGCGGGATTTTTTACTAGAGGAAAACATCCTTCCCTGCCAGAGCTTTTTGGATCTTGCTGGTGGATCAGGTCGTTATCTGCCTTCCCTGCAAAAATACGCGGCGCACTATGACCTCGTAGACCTTTCTAGGGAAATGCTGAAGATCGCCAAGGCAAAAGCCGACGCGAACGTTCGCTTGATCAAGCAAACGCAAGAGGCTTTTCTCGCGACCAATAAACAGCGTTACGACGTGGCCTTTTCTGCCATGAATCCAGCACTGCAAACAAAGGAAGAGCTGCTCGCCTTTTGCCAACTCAGCCGAGGCTGGTGTTTGCTATTGCGAGTAGTAAAGGACGAGGACCTGCTTTTCTCACCTTATGAGGAGTCGAATCCAGACCTGTTGTTAAACGAACGCTATAAGGACTTTTTGTCCGCGCGCAACCTTTCCTACCGAACAAAACGCTTTTCCTATACTAGTCGCGAAACCGTCAGCCGTGAATTTTTCCAAGACTATTTTGCGGATGATTTCTCTACAGAAGCCTTGGCGGAAATCACGCAAAAGACCTTTGGCGACGAGAACGAACGTGTAAATCAGCAATTCTTGGATTTTGAATTGATTTATTTTCAGGTACCAAAGGCTTATAATGAGAACGGATTTTAACTTTTGAGGAGGACCATTGATGGAAGAAAAAACATTTCAACGAATCAAAGAATTAACCGAGCTGCAGGGAACCAGCGGCTTTGAGGAAGATATTCGCAGTTACATGCGTGACGCTATCACACCCTTGGTGGATGATGTGCAGCAAGATGGTTTGGGCGGTATTTTCGGTCTGCGCCAAGCGGATGAAAGCAAACCACGTGTAATGGTGGCAGCGCATATGGACGAAGTCGGCTTCATGCTGACAGAGATCACGCCTCGGGGATTATTTAAAGTCGTGCCATTAGGCGGCTGGAATCCTTATGTGGTTTCTGCTCAACGCTTTACCTTAAAAACTGCTAAAGGCAATTATCCATGTATCTCTTCTTCTGTGCCGCCGCATTTATTACGGGGAACCAGCGGACAAGGTCAAGTCAAAGTCGAAGATATTTTATTTGATGCCGGCTTTGAATCAAAAGACGAAGCCTTGGCTTACGGTGTTTTGCCAGGCGATACGATCGTTCCGCAAACCGAAACAGTCAAGACTGCAAATGGCAAAAATATTATCAGTAAAGCTTGGGACAACCGTTATGGCTGTACTGTTGTGCTGGAAGCTTTGGAAGCTCTACAAAAAGAAACATTGGATTATACCTTGATCGCTGGCGCCAACGTCCAAGAAGAAGTTGGCTTGCGCGGGGCAAAACCTGCTGTGACAAAATTCCAACCCGATCTATTCTTCGCGGTGGACTGCTCTGCGGCGGATGATTTAGTGACATCCAATGGCACCTTCGGACATTTAGGGGAAGGCACGCTCTTGCGTATCCAAGATCCCGGCATGATCCTGCTGCCACGCTTACGGGAATATTTATTGGATACCGCCGAAACTCACAACATCCCTTACCAATACTTTGTTTCTAAAGGCGGAACTGATGCCGGTGCTGCGCATACTGCGAATGAAGGCATTCCAAGTACCGTGATCGGTGTTTGCGGACGCTATATCCATACCCACCAAACAATGTTCAGCATCGCTGATTTTGATGCCGCTCGAGAAATGCTGATCCACGTTTTAAAAGGCTTGGACGAAAGCACGATCAAAACGATCGTCGCTGGCAACTAACCGCTTAATAAAAAATAAATATCTATGGAAAAGTGCCTACACCAAGGCCAGCCTCTGCTTCGCTCCATGCGCGATCCAGACAAGACAGCATAAATCTTGCAATTGAAATTGATTTCCGTTAGGATTTAAACATATTAATAACTCCTTAGGGGAGTAACCGGCAACGTTGTTGTTGTGATATCAACAGTAAGTTAACCAGCGATGGTTTTCTGGTATCGTATGAAATGGTGAGACCTAAGACAAGTTTAAACACTTGCCTTGGGTCTCTTTTTTTGCGAGTTCCACTTCGTACTTCAGTACGTTAGTGGAATCGTATGCGCAGCGAAGATAGATTCATTTTTCACGGTTCTAGAAAAAGGATCCCCTTAGTCAGAGCTAGCTGTCAGTTTTTCTTCACGCTTTGTCAGTTCTACTTCCTGCTTCAGCAGGTTAGTAGAATGATATATCTTCGAAAGTCCCGATAAATTCTTTTAAGAATTTATCAACATAATTTTAGAGAAGATTCGCGTGATTAGAAAAATGATAGGCGTACGAAAATAAGGTCATTTTTTCGCTCTTTGAAAAAATGAATTCTTAGCCCTGAGAGCTAGCTGTGAGTTCCACTTCGTACTTCAGTACGTTAGTGGAATCGTATGCGCAGCGAAGATAGATTCATTTTTCACGGTTCTAGAAAAAGGATGAGCTAGCCGCTATTAAGTGGATTAACCCTACGCACCTATTACTTATCAACTGCCAAATACACCTAATCAAGGCAAATAAAAATTATTGGAGGACCTACATTGACAAAACACGCGTATCAACAAGAAACAGAGGAACTGCTGACGGATTTCCACTCGTCGACCGAGGGATTGAGCCCAGCCGAAGCACAACAGCGGCTGCAAGAAAACGGCCCTAACCAGTTAAAAGAAGCAAAGAAAAAATCATCTCTAACACTCTTTTTAGAAACCTTTAAGGACGCCATGGTGATCGTCTTGCTGATCGTAGCAGTCGTTCAAATGATCATGGGCGCCCATGTGGAATCCATCGTGATCTTCGCCGTCCTGCTGCTGAACTCGTTCGTAAGTGTCATCCAGACGAAGAAGGCGGAGGGCTCATTGGACGCGTTGAAAAAACTTTCTGCGCCAGATGCCAGCGTTCTTCGCGGCGGACAGGAACAGAGCATCCCAGCAAAAGACATCGTCACCGGCGATATCGTGATCTTAGAAGCTGGCGACTATGTGCCGGCGGATGGGCGTTTGCTGGAAGAGGGTTCCTTGAAAGTAGATGAAGGAATGTTGACGGGAGAATCGACACCGGCTGAAAAGGAGCTTACGCTGTTAACCAGCGATGTTCCTATTGGTGATCGGATCAATATGGTCTTCAGCGGCACGATCGTTACTTACGGTCGAGGAAAGTTCCTAGTCACCGCGACTGGCGGCGACACGGAGATCGGTCAAGTAGCGGGCCTATTGGAATCCACGACCGAACAAAAAACACCCCTTCAGCGTGGGTTGGATCGCTTCAGTAAAAAATTAAGTCTCGCGATTTTGGTTCTATCCGTAGTGATCTTAGGCGTTCAGCTAATGCGGGTTTTCCTAGATGGTTCAACGGATATGACGCAAGACATCGTCAATGCCTTTATGTTCGCGGTTGCCGTCGCGGTTGCCGCCATTCCAGAAGCCCTGCAGTCGATCGTCACGATCGTTCTTTCTCTAGGAACGAAAAAAATGGCGAAGCAGCACGCCATCATTCGGAAGCTACCTGCTGTGGAAACTTTGGGATCGACCAGTATTATTTGTACCGACAAAACAGGTACCCTGACCCAAAACAAAATGACGGTCGTGGACCATTTCTTGGCTGATGGACAAAGCGGCGAGTTTTCGAAGGATCCAAAACAATGGGAAGCGGATGAACAGCGGCTGATCGAGATCAGCGTACTGGCAAACGATGCGACCATCAGTGAAGACGGCACAAAATTAGGCGACCCGACTGAGATTGCTTTGATTGATTACAGTGAAAAACAAAACCAATCTTATCGGGAACTGCGGAAAAAATACCCACGAGAAGCCGAGCTGCCATTTGATTCTGACCGCAAGCTGATGTCGACGCTCCACACCATTGACCAGAAAAAAACCATGGTCACAAAAGGTGGACCAGACATCGTCTTCGAACGCAGTTCAAAGGTTCTGCTAGATGGACAAGTCGTGGCTTTCACACCAGAGGTCAAAGCTCGTTTCCAAAAACAAAACGAAGCCTTTTCTGAACGGGCACTGCGTGTTTTAGCCTTTGCCTATAAAGAACTTGCAACAGACGACCTGTCATTAGAGGACGAAGAAGAGCTTGTCCTCGTCGGCTTATTAGCAATGATCGATCCTCCGCGGGAAGAAGTCTTCCAAGCAGTAGCAGACGCAAACTCTGCGGGTATCCAAACGGTCATGATCACCGGCGACCACAAGACGACTGCTGTGGCGATCGCCAAGGAAATCGGGATCTTCCAGCAAGGCGATCTTGCGCTGACTGGTGCCGAATTGGATCAGTTATCTGAAGCCGAACTAACAGAACGCTTGGAACAAGTCACCGTTTACGCCCGCGTCTCCCCCGAAAATAAAATTCGGATCGTACGCGCGTGGCAAGACAAAGGAAAAATTTCTGCTATGACCGGTGACGGGGTCAATGATGCCCCCGCTCTGAAGCAGGCGGATATTGGGATCGCGATGGGAACCGGGACCGATGTCGCCAAAGACGCCGCGGCCATGGTCTTGACCGACGACAACTTCGCTTCCATCATCAAAGCCGTCGAAGTAGGACGGAATGTGTTTGATAATATCAAAAAAGCCGTTGCTTACTTGTTTGCCGGAAACTTGGGTGCCATCATCGCCATCATCTTTGCGCTGGTGATTGGTTGGGCGAACCCCTTCACGGCTCTGCAATTGCTCTTTATCAACCTTGTGAACGACTCACTGCCTGCGATCGCTTTAGGCATGGAAAAAGCCGAGCCGACCATCATGAAACGTCAGCCACGAGATCCAGACAGCGGTATCTTTACCGGCAAGACCCTGATCTCCGTTACCTACCGTGGAATTTTGATCGCTCTAGCAGTGATCATCGCGCAATGGTTAGGAAATCAACAGTCTCCTGAAATGGGTGTCGCAATGGCCTTCTCGACATTGATTCTCAGCCGTACGCTGCAAACCTTTGCGGCTCGGTCGAATACACAAACGGCCTTTCAAGTTGGATTTCTCTCAAACAAGATGGTCTTACTTGCCATCGTCGTCTGTGCCGCATTGTTCAGTCTGACCTTATTGCCTGGTCTGCGTGAAGTCTTTGCGATCCCTACAGCCTTTGCGCTAAAGGAAATCGGAATTGCCTTAGCGCTAGCCGCTTCTGCGGTCCTCTTGATGGAAATCACGAAATTGATTCTAGTGAAGGTACAAGAACCAAAAGGCGAAGCACAGGTGCATAAGCAGTAAATAGCAATAAAGAGTGCATACGGTGAAAATAATAAATAGGTTACGATAAAATAGAGGGGACGTATCAGCGCTTGCTGGTACGTCCCCTCTTGTTTTAATGTTTATTATTTACGAAATCGCTTAACGTAATCACGCAATTCATAATACTTATCGACAATTTGATCCCCCATTTGTTCATAAAGACTCATATAAAGGACATCAATCACCGCTAATTGCGAGATCCGGGTCGCCATATTCGCTACACGAAAATATTCTTCAAGTACGGGTGTGTATAATGACGCATCTGCCATTTTAGATAAAGAAGACTTTTGTAAAGTCGTAATCGCGACGGCATACGCGCCTCGTTCTTTTGCTATTTTGGTTAATTCAAGCACTTCTTTTGTCTCACCCGTGGTGGAAATAGCTATGAAAATATCTCCTTTAGTCATATTTAAAATAAGTGACAACATATAGTGAAAATCGCGATTAAAAAAAGTGTTGATTCCAAGCTTTGTAAATTTATGTGTCAAGTCTTCAGCTACCATCGAGGAAGCGCCCGCTCCGTAAGTAACGACTCGTTCACTTAACTGAATTTTTTCTACAAGAAGCTCTACTTGTTTCAAATCTAACGTATTGACCAATTGCTCTACAGCCAATCTATCCAATTCCAACGTATTAAAAAATATATCTTGAACAGATAACTCCCCTACGTGTTCTTTTCGAACAATGTTGAATTTATCTGATTTTTCACTTAAAGTGAGTTCTTGATTCAATTCTAATTTGAAATCGCGAAAACCTTTGATTCCTAGCTGCTTACAAAAACGAACAACGCTCGCTTCGCTGGCTTTAGCCGCCAAAGCATACTCCTTGATATTCATACGAGAGATTTTTTTTAAATTATCAAGTGTATAGTCTGCAATCTTTCTTTCAGTTTCCGTAAAATTGTCTTGTGACTTTAATTGTTGAATCAAGCTCACTGGTAGTTCCTCCTAATGTATATTAACCCTTCGCTTTCCTTATGAGTGTAGCAAATTTACATCTGTACAAAGCAGCCTTTTCAAATCAACTCTGCCTCTAAACCGATGTTGTCTGATGAAAAACGCTCAACCCTTCAACAAAACGCTCTGTAATTATTTCTGGTCTTGTGATAGCCGTTCCTACAACTACAGAATACGCTCCATGTTCATAAGCAGCAATCAATTCATTTATTGTTGCAATATGTCCCTCTGCAACAATAGGCACCTTCAGCTCTTTTTTCATTTCACTGATCAAATTTGGATTAAACTCATTTTCTGTCTTCGTTTCCTCAGTATACCCCGCTAAAGTAGTAGAAACAATATCTGCACCACACATTTCAGCGTACTTTCCGTTTTCGAGAGTATCACAATCAGCCATGATCAATACCTCGGGATACGATTCATGTATTCTTGCACAGATCTCATCTAGCTTCTCACCGTTAGGCCGCGTCCTTTTTGTTCCATCTATTGCAATGATTGATGCCCCAGCCTCTGCAACAGCCGCAGCACTTTCAAAAGTCGGTGTAATATAAACCTCATAGCCTTCGTACCATTGTTTATAAATACCCATGATTGGTAAGTCAATAACTTTCTTGATAGCCCTAATATTTTCTGGTTCAGTTGCACGAATTGCCACCGCACCGCCTTGTTCGGCAGCTTTAGCAAAAGCAGCCATAATATCTTCGCCATACATTGGCCAACCTTTTCTAGCTTGACATGAAACTACTAAACCGCCCTTGATCGATGCCAATACTTCTGATTTTCTCAAGATATTTTCCCCCATTACAAGATTCCTAAAAATTTTCCGCACAGCCCAATCACGAAACAAGCAATCATCAAGTAGTAAATAGCTTTCTTTTTCTTGATCAAGGCTGTATAAAAGACCAATGTAATGATTAATGGAAGAAGACTCGGAAATATTTGATCCATTAATTCTTGTAATTTAATCTGTTTTCCAGCACTCATCCATTGTGCTGTTAATTGAATTTTGACAAAATTCACGACCATTGATCCTGTTACCATCATACCAACGATTGTAGCCCCTTGAACAAATTTCTGGATCAAGTCGGAATTTTTCATTTTTGCAATCAATTTGACGCCTAATTTATAACCCCACACAACACCAAAATAGCGCGTCGCGATATTTAGCAACACATTAGGTACGATAAATACGATAGGGCCTAAAATATTTCCATTAAGCGCTAGTCCAGCTCCGATAGCTGCAAAAATCGTCATAAACGTCGCCTTGAAAACCGAATCGCCGATACCGGATAATGGTCCCATCAAAGCGGTTTTCGTTGAGGCGATAGTTTCATCAGTAATACTTTTTCCTAACGCCCGTTGCTCTTCCAACGCTACAGAGACGCCCAATACGATATTCGTTGTATAAGGATGACAGTTAAAGAACTCATTGTGGCGCTCTAGTGCTGAAATATACTCTGCCTCATTTGTATAGAGTTTCTTTAGTGCGGGTATCATTGAGTACCCAAATCCCAAACTAATATAACGTTCATAGTTGATAGTTGCCATCGAGAAAAAGGAGCGAAGAAATACGCGATGAAGATCTTTTTTATCAATCAAGCTTCCCTCTTGTTCATTTGACTGTTGAGAAGTCAAAGTATCAGATGTCGTTTTATTGCGGGCAATCGTTGAAATACCAGCAGCAATTCCTAATCCTAATAAAGAAACAGCTAACACATTTAGTTCAAGATACACTGATAAAATAAATCCAATCAAAAAGAACGGCCAAAATTTTTTAAAATCCATCATTTTTAGCAACATTGCCATCCCGATCGCAGGTAGCAATCCAGAAGCAATCTGAAGACCACCAGATACCCAAGTTGGTAAGGCGTCATTAATATTTTTAACAAACCCGCTGCCAAACTGAATGGCTAGAAAAGATGCAAGGAAAAATACCAAGAAGAACACTAAAATTCCAGTTAAATGCAATCGTTCTAATTTTTTTGTATTTCCTGCTTTGATGACCTTATCTGATTTATGCACGAGATAAATGTTAAAATTCCATGCGAGCATAATCAAGAACTGTGCCAAAATACCGATCGGTAATGCCAAAGAAATACCAAGAGCTGGAGAATTCGATTGAATCGCATAAATCGTTCCGATAATCCCAGCAATCTGAGCATTAGGTGGTACTGATCCGCCGATTGGTAACACGCCCATAAACATCAATTCAACGCTAGCACCTACTGTTAATCCAGTGGATAAGTCACCTAAAATCAATCCAATTAGCGGTCCTGCGAAAATAGGACGACTAATCATCCAATAGCCGTACCCATAATTTTCTGTAATGAGTATCGCTACAAATATACTTAATAACAGAGTTTCCATCAAACTCATTTTTTACCCCTCCCAATCTATCCGTCATTAAATTTTTGTCAATAAATCAATTGATTTGTCCCCTGGAGCTGTCCTCAAATCCAATTGGACACCCTTTGTACCCAATTCACGGAAAATGATTTTTTCGTCTTCACTTACATATACCGTCTTTGTAATTTCTTCTTTTTCAGCTTTAAAATACATACCTCCGACATTGATACTCTCCAATGCGACACCAGATTTGACTAAATCTAAGATTACTTGTGGTGTTTTAACAACCAAAAAGGTTTTGGTAGAGTTATTTTCTTTCAAGTAATCAACCGCTTCCATTATTGATAGAAGCTTAAACGCCCTTCCTTCTGGTACCGCCATTTCTAATAACATTTTCTGCATCTCATCATTGACGATTTGATCATCTACCACAACAATCTCGTCCACTTGATACGCAACGGACCAAGAATAAGCTACCTGTCCATGGATCAACCGTTCATCAATTCTAGTTAAAGCAATACTCATTTGTTATTCCTCCTATGTTAAATAATTTTCTGAATCATTTGAGTTGTTTCTTGAATCAAATCATCAGGTAAAATCGTTTCATTTGTACATGCAGTTAAGATCATCGCCAAATGATAACCAGAAACTACATGAATAATTGAAGAATTTTTAGCAACCAACGTAGCAACATTACTAGGGGTTCCTCCCTTTATGTCACTCAGTATCAGCCATTCATTAAAGCCAAATTGTTCTTGTTCAGAAATAGTTTTTTCCAGTCTGCTCACATAACTCTCCATACCTTCACTCATGCCTAAAGAGATGGCTGTTAAATTTGATTGTTCACCTAAAATAGATTCTGCAGATTGCTTCATACCTAAGCAACCATCACCATGCCCAACCAGTATTACGCTTCTCATTTCTTTCCCTCCAATAGAAATTTAGAATTTTGATTTTTTTTACGTTTAAACCTCCATCCTTCCTTTTTCAAAAATAGCTTATCACTAAAGAAATTTAATTTCAACAAAATAAATGAATTTAATGAAATTTAATTTATTCAATTTTGATGAAGTATTTAATTTATTTGAGTGTTTCATTCCTCAAAACAAAAAAAGACTAACCAATTGTCACGTAAAAGACGATTGGTTAGTCCTAATTTTTTCTACAAAAACTGTTGCAGATAGCGTTGTATTCGCGGATTCTCACTCTCAAAAAAGGCTTGTGTAGGGCCGTCGAAGGTCACTCGTCCGTCTTCAAGGAAAACGATCCGGTCGGCGACTTTACGGGCGAATTCCAGGTGGTGGGTCACAACGATCTGCCCATTGCCTGATTCGGCCAAATCTTTGATCACCTGCAGTACTTCCTGTGCCAATTCTGGATCTAGAGCGCTAGTAGGTTCATCATACAGCATAAACTCAGGCTCCATCGCCAGTGCCCGTGCAATGGCTACCCGCTGCATTTGTCCACCGGATAATTGGTTCGGGCGCTCTGCCGCTTTATCCAGTAAACCTACTTTTGTCAAAAGCTGCTCTGCTTGTTCTCGTGCCTGCGTTTTTGGGATCTTCTTGACCTGCGTCGGTCCCTCCATAACGTTTTGAATCACCGTTAAATGAGGAAAAAGATTGTAGGCTTGAAAAACAATACTGAAATGTCCGCGGTATTCCTTTAGCTGGCGGAAGGATAGATTCCGAGGAAACGAAAGGTCATCTTGATTGATCGTGATCCTGCCGCTGTCTGGTGTCTCTAGGAGATCGATCGAACGCAGCAGCGTGCTTTTTCCTGAACCAGAGGGACCTAAAATGACGGTCGTCTCGCCAGGTTGAAACGTCAGGTCGATCTCTTTTAGGACGTGTGTCTCCTCAAAGCTTTTGTTTAATTTTTCAATGGTTAACATGCGATTTCCTCCTAATAGACCATCCGTTTTTCAAGCACGGATTGCAGATAATTCAAGAAGGTACAAAAGATCAAGTAATAGACTGCGACCATGCTGTAGAGCAACAACGGTTCATACGTTCGCGCCGCGATCCGCTGCGCCGTCATGAAGATCTCAACGATCGTGATACTTGCGGCCAGCGACGTGTCCTTCACCAAACTGACAAAGTTATTGGACAATGGCGGCAACGCGATTTTAAAGGCTTGCGGCGCAATGATGCGGTACAGAATCTGCCATCGGCTCATCCCTAGTGAAGCAGCAGATTCGTACTGACCTTGGGGAATCGCTAATAAAGCGGAACGAATGTTTTCAGAAGCATACGCGCCGGTATTTAGTGAAAAAGTCAAGATTGCGGCTGTCCATGCATCCATTTGAATCCCCACTGACGGAAGTCCAAAAAAGACGATAAACAGTTGGACCAAAAGCGGTGTCCCGCGGAAGATCCAAACATAGAGAAAGAAGATCCCGTTTAGAATCCGACTTTTTGAAATTCGGGCTAAGGCAGTGACCAGCGCCAAGACCATCCCTAATGCAAAAGAAATCAAGGTCAGAGGAATCGTCATTTTTAGCAGTGCCCAAAAAAGCGGCAGCGCTGAGCTTTGAATAATATCTATCGTTCGTTCCATTTTATAGGCCCCTTACTTAGAAATATCTTTCTTGAAATACTGTTCTGACAACTTCGTCAACGTGCCGTCCGCTTCCAACTCCTTGATGGCTTTGTCCACTTTCTCTGCCAGCTTTTCGTCCCCTTTATGGAACATCGCTGCAACCTTTGTGGATTCATCAGACGTTTTCACGATCTTGATCGGTGCATCCGGTTTTTGATTTAGGTAATCGTAATAGGTCACGTCATCGTTCAATGTTGCATCTGCACGTTTGTCCCCTACCAACTCGACTGCTTTACTGAAGCCATCGACGCTGGAGATATCCGCACCCAGATCTTCTGCCATTTGCGCATAGTTGCTCGTTAAGGATTGCGCGGAGGTTTTGCCCTTCAAATCAGAGAAATCTTTGATCTCGTTGTTGTCCTTGTTCACGATCAGCGCCGGATGAGAAACAGAATACGGCGTGCTGAACAAGTATTTTTCTTCCCGTTCTGGCGTGATGGACACTTGGTTGAAGATCACATCTGATTTTTTCGCATCAAATGCAGCCAGCATGGAGTCCCATGGTGCTTCCACAAATGTTACTTTGTACCCGATTTTCTTTGCTACAGCTTTGGCGACATCCACGTCATATCCAGTCAGCTTGTCGTTATCATCACGGTAAGAAAACGGTGAATACGTACCTTCCGTCCCAACACGCAATACTTTTTCTGAACTTGCATTGCTGTCCTCTTTTTGTTGGCATCCCGCTAAGAAAAGGATACCTACAGCTAATACACTAATGAGTGCGATCATTGATTTTTTCATGTTATTCGTTCCCTTCTAAGGCTTGGTATATATCATTTTTTAAATCTTCTATGTCTTCGATCCCCACAGATAGGCGGATCAATCCATCCTTGATCCCAGAAGCTTCCCGTTGTTCTTTTGGAATCGAGGCATGGGTCATAACGGCAGGAACTTCGATCAAGCTCTCTACTCCGCCCAAACTTTCTGCCAAGGTGATCACTTCCAGTGATTCGACAAATGCGGCAACGCTGCTTTCATCCACTAGCTCAAACGCGACCATCCCGCCAAACCCGCGCATTTGTTTCGCGGCGATCTCATGACCCGGATGCTCAGAAAGACCTGGATAATAAACAGTCGCTACAGCAGGATGCTTGACCAATTCTTCAGCGATGATCGCCGCATTTTTTTGATGCGCCTCCATCCGAACGCCTAACGTTTTGATCCCCCGCTGCAACAGCCAACTGTCCTGCGGCCCTAAGACACCACCGATCGCGTTCTGGTAGAAGCCAATTTTTTCAGCAAGTGCGGCATCGTTCGTTGTTGCCAAACCAGCGACCAGATCACTGTGCCCCCCTAGATATTTTGTCCCGCTGTGCAAAACAATGTCTGCGCCTAATGCCAATGGCTGCTGTAAATACGGGGTTGCGAAGGTATTATCCACAATTGTTAATAAGTCATGGCTCTTTGCCCACTTTGCACTTTTTTCCAAATCGATGATTTTCAAGAGCGGGTTACTAGGTGTTTCTAGCAGCAGAGCTTTGGTCTCTGCTGTCAACGCCGCTTCTAGTTGCGTCAAATCACGGCTGTCCACCATCGTATAGGTTAATCCTAACGGTTTGAACACCTTCTCCAATAAACGGAATGTCCCGCCATATACATCGTCGCCTAAAATCAAATGGTCTCCCGGCTGGAAAAGTGACAATGTCGCATGGATCGCAGCAAGACCTGACCCAAAGGCAAATCCCTTCACGCCACCTTCAAGTTCCGCGATCAATTCTTCCAAAGCCATCCGCGTTGGGTTTCCAGAACGAGAATACTCAAACTCTCCCGGCTGTCCCAATTTTTTTTGCCGATACGTCGACGTCTGATAAATCGGGACACTGACCGCCCCTGTCAATGGATCTTCGCTGATACCGCCATGAATCAATTTGGTTGATAAATGCATATTATTTCCTCCTGTGTTTTGTAAGTTTTTGGCCCTCATCTGTTAAGCAACAACACATGTTGGTTCCCCCTGTCTATTTTTCTGGTGGTGTCTTTGAGACGTTGAATTTATTTTTAGTTAATTTAGATTTCTTTTCTACTGCGAAAAGCGGAACTGACAGCTAGCTCAACTAAATGAACAGCTTTTTCCAAAGAACGGAAAAAGATTTTATTGTCGCTTCGCATACGATCCGACTAAACAGCTCGTAATACTGGTTCCTTCAATCAATAAACTATTACTCGAACTACATAATCTGGTAAAAGTCGGAATCGCCGCTAGCTTAGATTTAAGGAGGTCATTTTTCAAAAGACCTGAAAAATAACTCTATTTTCGTACGCCTATCATTCCGCTAAACAGTGCGATCCGTTGGTTTTCTATTCATAAAAATAGATTTCAATTTATTATCACTGCGAAAAGCGGAACTGACAGCTAGCTCAACTAAATGAACATCTTTTTCCAAAGAACGGAAAAAGATTTTTATTGTCGCTTCGCATACGATCCGACTAAACAGCTCGTAATACTGGTTCCTTCAATCAATAAACTATTACTCGAACTACATAATCTGGTAAAAGTCGGAATCGCAAAAAAGAGGTGCAAGCTATTAAAGCTGCACCTCTTGAGATCGTTAAAAGTTATTGGTTTCCCACTTTTTTAAACGAGTTCAGAACAGTTAATAGACATGACAAATGAGTATGCTGCTTTTTTGCACCATACAACAACATGCTGATTGAACTGTGGGATTGTTTTTTTGCGCGATGTTGTTTGTCATGAGTCCTGACCTCCTTTAAGAATTGTTCTCAATTTAGCATTTAGAAAATGAGAAGTCAATTAATAAACTTATAGAAAAGAAGTAAAATAACTATTTAAGGATAATTCAAAGTTTGAAAAGAAGATACGTCGAAAAAGCCTTTTTCTAAGAAAAAGGCTCGCAAAAAATAACGTTTATTTTCTATAATTCCAACACATCTGAAACTGCATAATACCCCGGCGGCTGTTTTGCCAAGAAGATCGCGCAATCACAGGCGCCTTTCGCAAACCCGCGCCAATCCGTCGAATGGTGGCTGATCTCCAATCGTTCGCCTAAGCCTCCGAAAAAAACAGTATGGCTGCTGGGCGTATCCCCCATTCGGATAGAATGATACCCGATCGAACCCGGCTGCCGTTCGCCTGTTCCTTCGCGACCATACACGGCCAGCTCAGAAAAATCAACGCCTAATTCATGGGCGATCAATTCCCCCATTTCCTTTGAAGTGCCGCTGGGGGCATCCTTCTTCCAACGGTCGTGCATCTCTAAAATTTCGATATCTGTTTCTTTGCCGATCGCCATTGTGGCAAGCTGCAGCAGCTTATTCATAACGTTCATCAGCTTGGAGGTGTTTGCCGCATAAAGCACTGGAATTTCCTTACTTGCTTGGTAAAACACTTCTTTTTCCTCTGGCGAAAATCCGGTTGTTCCACAAACCAGCGCTTTCTTGTACGTTTTCGCCAAGCTCAGTGTCTCTAGTCCCATTTCTTTTGTGGAAAAGTCGATGATCACGTCACAGTCCTCAATGACAGCCGCTAAATTATCCACAACGGGCACACCGAGATCCCGACCCAGCATCGCTGCTTGTCCTAAATCTTTTCCGATGTAGTCTCGATTCTTTGGCCCGACGCCTGCAATCAAGCACACCTCTTCCTCTGACGCGGCGATCTCCGTGATCAATCGTCCCATCTTCCCCCGCGGACCGACAATAATTGTTTTGATCACTATTTTCCCTCCTTGTCCATTTAGTAAATCGCTTTCACAGCTAGTTTACCATGTTTACAGAAGAAAAATCATTGCCTGTTTATGTGTATTCGCTGGCTTCCGCCTTTTTAGCCGCTGCTACTTTCGCCGGTCCTTCTTACGCTCCTTTTTCTTTCCCCACCCAAGATTCCTCAATAGTGTTTTCTTTTTTTTCTGTTCCCGCTCACTTTTCCCCACCTTCTGCTTCGGTTGTGCTGCTTGTGATTTCGAGGTTCGCTCCACCTCACCATGCGCACTAGAAGCATCGCTAGTTGCTGAAATCATCTCTTTCGTTTCCGGTGAAGAGCCCTCTTTTTGATCCTTCCCGGCCGGTTCTTCCTTCTTCCTATCTCTATCTGCTTGTACCTTTTGTTCCTCAGCCTTCGTCGACGGTTCCTCTTGTTTTTTCTGCTTTTTTTCTTTTTTAACAAGCTCACGGCGGGTACAATTCACAACGTCTGACTTCTCTAATTTAGCAAAACGACGGACGCCATCCTTCTCAAAAATCGTCAAATGCGTCAATAAGCCCAGCATCGCCTCCGCTTTCTCATCAGAAATAGTTGGATCGGCATCGCTCAAGCTCCAGGTGTGCTCCTTGCCTTGAATGTCTTCAAAAATCGAGACAAGCTTAAATTGCTGCCCCGCCATCTCCTCGTCAGGAGTCGTTTTAGTCTCTACATAGGTTTTATACAATCGGATCTTCTGACAATGCGCTTCGTACTCTGAATGATTTTTAAAAAGTCGCGCAACGATTTGTTTCCATTCCTCTGGCTGACAAAACACTTCAAATAAAGAACACCAGCGGCGCACCATTGCCGTCGGTTCCACCTCCATCAGCAACTCGGCGATCAGCTCTTTAAATAACTCATGAAAGTTCCCGACAACCAATGAGTCACGAACCACTATTGCCAGCATGTACTCAAAAACGACGGAGCTGTCCCGCGTCTCCTCGTAAAAGCTCCGTACTCGTTTTGTTAGATTGTCACTTTTCATTTGAAATAGCTGGCGCTGATTTAATGGCTTGGTTGTCATAGTCCTCTACCTCCCGATTGTAGGAAACGCTCTCATTTTTAATTACCCGATCTGTTTCTATAGAAATAGGATACTTTACAACTGGAGGAAACACTACCCCTTCAACAAAGAATTATATTCAAAATTAGTCAAATTTTTAAATCAAATGAGTAGTTGCTGCCAAATTTTTAAATAACAAAAAACACGCAGGAGATTTCCCGCGTGTTTTTTCTGCTGATTCACTTAGAAAAACATTCGTAAAAACGACCAGACATAGCGCAGCAGTCGAAACAAGATAAAGAGAAGAAACAGGTTCCCAAAAATAAAGCTGACCGCATTTCCCACACTGGCTTTCAAATTTCCGAAAGAAAAACGACGTAAAAAGCGCGGCATCGAGCTGTACCCGTTACGCTTCAACCGGAATTTTTCTTCATATGTAAGATCAAGCATATCATAGTACACGATCTGCAAGGGTTCTCGAGAGAAAAAGGTCTTTGAGAACCCCACCATCATCGTATACTGCTTGTTATTGGAGGGCAGGTTGCGTACCCCTTTTTTATTGATCCGCACCTTTTCGTCATCGTCCATCACATTGTAGCTGTACTCTTCTTCTTGAATCTTGTGGACCGTTACTTCTGGCTGATTTTCTTCAAGAAAAGCTTGGTACACCTCTGAGAATTTTTGCTTTTCTAAGAATAGATACACCCCTATCCCTGCAATCAGCGCCATCAGGAATACGTTCAACAACAAATTATCTTGAAAAATAGCACTGTACGCCAGAATGATTGCTAGCGCCACGCCGCTCATCGTCAGCCGTTTCCAATAGTAATTTTGGTACATGATCTTGATCGTTCGTTCGTAGTACGCAAAATCAGATGTCGCGAAGTTCATTGACCTCATCTCCTTTTATAAACGCTTAAATTTAGTATAGCTGAGCCAACCTTGAAAGTCAGTTCATATAAATTATACGCAAAAAACTTCCGCGAACATTAAAACTATCTTTAAATTTGAAGAAAAGACTTATTTCTTTATTCTTTGCTTTTATTCTCCAATTTTAATCGTATAATAGGTGTATAAAAACGATTACGTTTAATCAAGTGAAGGGGTACACGTATGAAGATCGCCATCATTCTTTCAACTATTGTTCTTGCATTAGCCAATGTTTATCTTTTTCTGGTGTATTTTAAAGAGAAAAAAATCGATGATAAATTAGAACGATTGGCCGTGATGTTCGGTACCAATATGAGTGTTTTGTTTGTGGACAGTCTGATTCTTTTCTTCGGGGCGCTGGCGGAAGAAGGAATGTTCCTGATGACCATTTTTTCCGATTTTTGAAGCAAAAAACTGCGACTTCGTAAGAGGCCGCAGTTTTTTTAATGCTCAATAAACCCATATTCGAGGATTTTTAGTTTTCGTTTCATGCGATCGATCACCGGCATCAGATCTTCGATGGTTTTCCATTCGGGATGCTGCGCCAGCTCTTGCTGAATCTTGGTGGTCTCACTCGTTAAAACTGCGTAGATCGTTTCTAAGACATCACTTTCTTGAACATCTGGACGCAAAGGCAGCTTGCTGATGACTTCGTCGGTCAAGGTCAAGTTATGATGGACATCTGCATTGAGTCGTGCGGTCATGGCTTCTTTGAGTGACTCCGGCAGCAGAGGCATTTCCGCGTAAGCCTTCATCAAAAAATCAAACTCATGAGGATACGTTAGCTGAAGCTCGATCTTATATTTTGTCGCATCGACGACCATCTCCAACAGGTCCGAGGCTTGTGTCCAAACCGAATAGTCGATGCGTTGATAGAAAAATTCGGAGGCGTACACGTAAGTCGCTTGGTACAGCGCACCTTTATTGCCATAATAATGAAACAAAAGCCCCTTTGATACCCCCGCTTCCTCCGCGATTTGATCCGTCTTTGTCTCACGATAGCCATACTGCCCAAATAATTTCGTACTTGTTTCAAGGATCTTTTTTTCCTTCTTGGGATCTTTTACTACTTCCTTCATCTTATCACTCCAAGTCTCGCTTATTGTAGCCGATGGTGCCAAGAATCGTCAAAACTAGAAAGGCTGCCAGCAAAAAGACCATGATTTTCAGGTCGGCCTTCTCTGCCGGGACTTTTCCGACCCAGCCAAGAGGCGAGAGATTGCCGGTGTCTTCTGACAGATTCAGCAGCGGACCAAACATTTTTACCAGTACACTAGCACCTAAATAGAGCCAGAGCACACTGGTCCATTTAGGCAATGCGCCCGCGAAGAAGCTCCCGATCCCGACAAAGAACAACGTAGCCGGCAAGAACCCCAGCATCGTCTGCCAAAAATAAGCGGTCGCAAGCGGATCATCGAGGGTACTATTGCCGATGAAGAAGGCGCCAGCCAGTGTTCCAGTAAATACCAATATGCTTACCACCGTTCCCACGCCAAAATAGCTCAAGGCCAAACGAGTTTTTGACACGCTCTTTGAATGGAGAATGTCTAAATAGCCCTTTTTTTCATCTGACTTCAACCGAAACACGATCAAAAGACCGCTGATCGCGGCGATCGCGACAAAGAACAGCCCCAGCATATTCAAATAGTTCAAGATCAGCTCTCGGTTGGCTTCATTGATCTGCGTCACTCCAAGAATTTTTCGATAAGTGGGGTTGCTGCCGATGATGTCACCGATCGTACGAAAGATCGAGCCATACGCTGCCCCCAAAACGAAGCCGCCAAAGATCCAGCCCAAAATACTGTTGCGCTCGACAGCTAAAATCAGCCCAAGAGGAGAAGATAATAAGCGGCCTGCTGTTGCTTTGCCATCGCGGGCGGCCAAGATCCCGCTGCCAATATCACGGCTTTCGACGAGTTTGATCGCCAGCGCCAAGCAGATCACGCCAAAGGCCAATGTCAGGATGACCGGCAGCCAATGATTCTCGCTATAGATCGCTGTTTTTTGAATCCAACCGACAGGTGACAGCCAGGTCCAATCAGGATTCGTCACATCTGTCATCATACGGAGGAGATAGAAGAAGCCGTACAAGCCATAACTCATGAAGCTGGCACTGCGGGAATCATTCGCTAGCTGGGCCATCAGAAGACTGATGAAGCCAAACATGATCCCAATACTGGCGAGACTAGCCCCCATCAGGAGATCCCCCTCCAGCGTCGCGCCATTCAAATCAGCAGCGATCAAGCTCCCCGTATATAAGATTCCCATCAGCCCATTGATCAGCAAAATCTCCCAGACAGTTGCATAGATCGGTGCCAAGCGTCCAACGGTACGGGAGCGGACCATTTCCAATAGTCCTGAGTCCTCCTCCGCCCGAGTGTTGGAGATTGCCAGTGAAATCGTCATAAACACCATGAACATTCCCATAAAGACCAGCATCTCTGAGGCGAACACATTGGCCGTCGTATAAGGCTTCGTTGCGGAAAATTCACCAAAGAGGGAGACCATCGCCGGTGTTTTCAATGTATTGACGATCGCATCAATGTCTGTCTGGGTACCGAACAAGACGTTGAACTTCAATGCTGCCGAGGCGAACAAGCCGACGAGGATCACGAGCCAGATCAGATGCTTGAGGCGGTTTTGCTTCATATTCGCCCGCAGCAAGGTCATAGTTTTAACACCGTTATGCATGAGAATCAGCCCCTTGTTTTTCATAGTAGCGCATGAACAGGTCCTCCAACGTTGGCGGCGTGGCCGTTAGATTAAGGATCTGCTTTTCCGCCAAGAAAGCCATGATCGCGGTCAGCTGCTCCCGATCCACCGACAAGGTCGCTTCTTTATGTTCCGTATCTGAAAAATGGCTTTTGTGGACACCGGCGACATGCTCGATCCCGTCGAGAGCAGATGCCGTCTCGACCTTGAGTTCCATACGGGTCAAATGGCGCATCGACGCTAAATCGCCTGTCTCGATGATCGTCCCTTCACGAATGATTGCGATCCGATCACACATCTTCTCGACTTCCGATAAAATATGACTGGAAAGTAAGATGCTCTTTCCTGCTTCTTTCAATGCCAGCACTTCTTCTTGAAATGTTTTCTCATTCAAGGGATCTAATCCAGACGTGGGTTCGTCAAAGATGTACAGGGACGCCTCCTGTGACAATGCCGCCACCAACGCGATCTTTTGCCGGTTTCCCTTTGAATAGGTACGGGCTTTTTTCTTCGGGTCGAGTTGAAACTTCTCGATCAGCGCCTCTGTTTTTTCGGTGCGGGTTTGATTATTCAGACGCAACAGCAGATCAATGATCTCGCCGCCTGTTAAATTCGGCCATAGAAAAACATCCCCTGGGACATAGGAAATATCTTTATGGATCTGTGTATCCTCTTTCCACACATCTTTTCCGAAGATCGTTGCTTCCCCGCCCGTTCGCTTCAACATGCCTAACAGGATTCGGATCGTCGTCGATTTGCCGGCACCATTAGGTCCGATGAAGCCAACGACCTCTCCTTTGTTCACCGTAAAAGTCACGTCCTTTAATGCCTGAAATTTGCCGAAACGCTTTTCTACCTTTGTTAATACTACGACTGGTTCGCCCATCCTGCTCACTCCTATTTCTTCTGTTTGACAGTGCATCATACCTTATACCGAGAGAATACGCTCTTTTGACTCGCGAGTCAATGACTATGCAGTCAATCCAGAAAGAAACCACTCACTCCCCCTCCGTTCCCTTATTTCTCGAATTTTCAATCAAAATAAAGTATCATAGAGAAAACTTTCGTAAGGAGTCGCTAATGACTATTCTAAAGAAACTTTCCCCTTTGTTTTTGATCCTTGCGGTCGTCGGGGATTTTTCGCTGCCTTATTATTTAGGCAGATTCTATCCGGGATTTGACCAGATGACCATGATCATCAGCCAACTGGGAGAGCCGATCAGCCCCGTGCAATCGTATTTTGATCATGGGTCAGTGGTCACAGGGACACTGTTCATATTGTCGAGCGTTGGCGTCTATGCCTTCTTTCGTTCTGAATCGAAGCAATTGGCACAGATATTAGCTGGTGCCATCGCCTTTTACGGCTTTGGTGATTGCCTCTTGACTGGCCTGGTGCATATCAGTGAATCCGCCAGCTTCTTCAGCCCTGCCTATTTTCTCCATGCCGCCTTTTCCGGCTTAGCGATGGTGGCCATGATGTTTGTGCCGTTGTTGTTGGCCTATCAAGCAAGTGTGAAGCGTCAAAGGGCCGTTTCTCTCTTTTATTCCGTGTGTCTGATTGGCTCGATCGTGGCGCTGATCTTGTTCGCCGCCTACTATTTGCCACTGATCGGCAGCCTGCTCGCCACCACTCGCGGCTTTTGGCAGCGCCTGTCGCTGTTTTTCCTCTATCTTCCAGCACTCAGTATCGCCTTTAGACAATTAAAAAGGATGCCGCATTAGCAGCATTCTTTTTGCTATCTTAATTTTTTTATCCCGATCTGTGCCGCGCCGATCGCTCCGGCAAATTGAGACAATGGGTCTCTTTTCACCGGTGCCGCCACATACTGCTCTAAGACCGTCACAAAGGTCGCGCTTTTTGATAGACCGCCTGTGAAGAGGACCTCCTCCCCACGAGTCGGCCGTAATTTCGAGTATTGGCTGCTGATCCTCTGTGCGATGGAATGCAGTACCCCTAGCGCAATATCTTCACGGGCTTCGCCTTTTGAAATTAAGCTGATGACCTCTGATTCCGCGAAGACCGTACACATACTATTGATAGTGACTGGTTCGGCCTCTTGAACAAAGCGGTCCAGGTCTGCGATGTCTTCTCCCAGTGTTCGCATCATGACCTCAACGAAGCGCCCTGTCCCTGCGGCGCAGCGATCGTTCATACTGAATTCGATCACGTTGCCTTTTCCATTGAGCTGAATCGTCTTACAGTCCTGTCCGCCGATGTCGATGACCTGCTTGACCCCCGGAGATAAGTAATCCGCCCCTTTCCCGTGGCAAGTGATCTCTGTGATCACTAAGTCCGCCGGCAACAGCTTTCTTCCATACCCCGTCGTAACCAGCTTCAACTCATGCAGCACATAGCTCTTCTTGAAATAATCAACCACCGCCGTCATGGCGCCTTTGGGGTTCCCAGCGGTTGGGATCAAGTATTTGTCGATCATTTCTTCGTCGCAGAAGAGCACCCCTTTTGTAGTGGTGGAGCCCGAATCTAATCCTATTGTGTACATACAGCCTCTTCCTCTAACATTTCGATAAACGCAGTCACGCGGGTATTGATCTGCTCGATATCTGATGTGGAATAGTCGGTTTCTAAATACATATACGGTGTTTGTTTTTCTTCATTCAAGAAGCGTTTGATCTTCAGCGATTCGACAGAGAATGGAATACAATTTTGCAGGACCATGTCGATCACCCCATCCACTTGATAGTCGTCGATCATCTGGCCTAACAGCTCTTTCCGCGGCTGATTGTTGGACATACAGGCACAGCCGATATTGATGTATTTATCGGTCAATGCTTGGTACACGTCTTCCTCCTTCTCATCCACCAGCCGTTCCACGGCCTTCGCCACGGTACAGTTTTCATACGCAACCACCAAGCCGCCGTTTTCTTCGATCGCGCGAATGACTTTTTCTGTCACGCCGCCCATCGGAGAACCTGTCACTAAGATTCTTGGTTTCTTCTCCAAACGCTTGCCGGCTTCATACTCTGCCTTCACCTTAGCCGTGGTTTCCTCCAGCATCTCGATGACTTCTTCTTTATCAAATTTGTATTGCGAGCCATACATGACCTTGAAAATTTCCTGACCGGTGATCGCAGGCGGATTCAGCTGACCTAGACGATAGAAATTTTGTTTTGCTTTTCGTTCGCGGTTTTTTAATAGGATGGCTTCGCGAATCTTCTCATCGGTGATCTCCACACCTAAGAAATCTTCCAATTTTTCTTTGAAGCGAACCATTTCGCTGTACCACAATTTTTTACTTTCCTCGGTGTCTCTCATATGCGGAAGCTGCATCAAATACGTGTCCTTGAATTCTTCCATATATTCATACATTTTTTTCTTCCCATCACAGGTCGTTTCCCCCACCACTAGATCAGAAAAGTAGAAATACGGGCATTTATCGGTTTTTCCGAAGCCGTAGCTGGATTTGATCAGCGGGCAAAGATTCCGCGGCAGATCTTCCTCGGCATCAGGGATCGTCTCATCCGAAGTCGAACACAGACTGATCTGGATCGCTCCGCCTGCAAGCACTAATTCCTCCGGCATAAAGGTACAATAGACCCCAACGACGGGCTTGCCCTGTTCTTTGATCTCCTTGACAGCTAAAAAGCCTTGTCTTCTCGCTTCGCCAAACTCATCAAAAATCTCTGGTAAACTCGTTTTTAATTCCATTTTTTAATCCATTCCTTCCCATTTTTAGAAATCTTTTTACGAATCGCTTGTTGCTCATACCCTCACATTGAAGCATGCAATACTGTGCCATTCATCTGTTTTCCTCCAATAGAAAAGAGCACACCAAAAAAAGGCCTGCTCCTGGATACTTATCTATTCTGTTTATCCGAGGAGGAAAAATATTCAGCTGACGTGCTTAGAACCTCTAAGTTTTGGTTCACTCATAGTCATCGTCTAAACATTGTTCCACCTCCGATTACACTCGTTGTCCAATTTTCTCGTGGATCTCTTGATCATAGCCGTAAACTTTGTGTAAGCAGTTACAATCACTAGCTACAGTATAACGAAGGCAAAATACCGTCGCAAGGCTTTCAAAAGAGAATCGTTCTCAGTTCTCAAGGAGTCGTTTCCCCTCGCGCCTGTCACCCCATTTTTATTTTTAATAAAAAATTTGCTGAAAAAAAGCCGCAGCCTTTTCTGCTGCGACTTCACTACTTCTATTCCGATTTCTTGCGATTAAATAGAACATACATCCCGATCAATAACACGCACGAAGCGAGTGAGACGAGATGTCCATTACTTACCCCCCGCAGCAGGTGATGAATAAAAGTATCTTCCACCAGCATCGATCCCGCTGTGTAAGCGATCAGGAGTGCGCCGATCCAGATCAGCCAAGGGAACCGATCCATCAGCTTCAATATGACCTGACTCCCGAAAATAACGATGGGAATACTAATGATCAACCCAAGCACAGCCAAGCCAAAGTGCCCGTCAGCCACGCCAGCGATCGCCAGTACATTGTCGAGACTCATCACGAGGTCTGCAATGATGATGGTACGAACCGCAGAGGGCAGTGTCGTTTCACTTTTGACATCGGCCTCTTCTCCGTTCGATTTCAATAAGTCATAGGCGATATAAAACAACAACCCCGCGCCAACGATCTTGACGTAAGGGACCAATAATAATTCAACCGCGATCAACATCAACAGGATACGCAATACGATCGCACCCGCAGTTCCGATCACGATGGCTTTATTTTGTGCACTTGCAGGCAGCTTTCTAGTTGCCAATGCGATCACGACTGCATTGTCGCCACTTAATACCAAATTCAACAGGATGATCGAAAGAACTTTCGATACAATTTCAATACTCATTTCCTTTTTTGCCTCCTAAAAAAATCATCCTGTCTAAAATACCACTTTTTGCTGAAAAAAGCATGAAAATGCACGAATGATTTTTGTTTCACTTGTCCCCTCTTTACCAGAATCATTCTTTATGCTGTCCTGAAGCCTTCAGCTCGTTTATGGTATCATCAAATAAACTCATAGATTGGAGGCGTATACACGTGAAGCATAAAGATTATTACGATGATTCCTATGTATTGACCCTTTCGGAAAAACTGTACAGCGTCATGCCGGACTTTGATAAGGAGGCTTTTCTGACAGCCGTTATGGGTCATTTGGAGGATAAAGAACTCTTTGCTCGTTTCGATTGTATCGTTGACGGGTTAGAAATTGCCCTAAAGCGAGACTATGCCGAAACGATCCAAGCCTTTTATCCGCTCCTCGGACCGGAATTAGAGCAATCGACAGGGATGTTCAGCTTTGGCTGGTGGCTGTGGCCGATCGGGCGCTACGTCGAACGTCATGGAAATGACGCGTGGGAGGCCTCATTGGCTTTTTTAAAGGAATTAACGAAGCGGTTTACGGGAGAGTATGCGATCCGGTCGTTACTAAAGGCACACCCGCAAGAGGTGATGGAGGAACTGATTTTGTGGAGCCGCGATCCGAATGTACACGTCCGCCGTCTTGCTAGTGAAGGGGTTCGGATTCGCCTCCCCTGGTCGCAAAAATTGACGGTCGCCCTCGAAGACTTTGACCGCTATAGTACGATTTTGACTAACTTGAAGGACGATCCCGAGAAGTTTGTTCAAAAAAGTGTCGGCAATAATTTGAATGACTTGTACAAAGAAGCACCGGAAAAAGCAGACGCACTTATCCGCAAATGGAAAAAGACGCCTTCAAGCAGCCCGCAGGAATGGATCATCAAGCACGGCCAAAGAAACCAAAAATAGACAGGGGATCACTGCGTATCCCCTGTCTCTATCAGTTAACTTTTTGTCGTTCTCTTCGGTTTGACCACTAACAACAGCAGCAACAAGCAAAGACCGGAGAACATCAAATAATGGTTCTGACTTTCTCCCGTTTGCGGATACGCCCGTGTGACCTGAACATTCGTGACCTGCGCAGTTTTATGTTCGGACTCTTTTCCTGCTGACTCAGAAGGCTGCTGTTCCGCAGAGCCTAGATAGCCTTCAATGTGAATCTCGTTTTCCATGAGACCGTCTCCTTACTTGAATTAACGCGCAGGCTGAACGGCTTGACCATCTTTTCCTAGGGCTTCAAATGCAAGTGTCAAAGTATGCTTGGTTTGTTCTGCTTTTGTTTTGTAGTACGCATCCTTTGTCGTCCCTGAGTAAGTATACGTCGTTGATTTTGCATAGGTATCCGCCGCGTCATTCGTCACGTTTAATTTTCCATTCGTGTTGGCAAGCGTTAAGAAATCTCCTGCCGCAAAACTTTTCAAATTCACGGATTGTTCCGCGCCTGCGTAATCATTCCCGCTAATTTTCAAGGCATCTACGTTCGTAAGATTTCCGCTGTCCACGGTAAAGCTGCTTGCTGAGACTTTTACTGCACGCCCAGAATTGTTGGTGATCGTATAGCTTGGGGAAGTGATGGTCTTGTGCTCAGAAGCTTTCGTCGTATAGAAAATATTGGCTGTATCAAGGGTCACGTTGATCCAATCCTTTGATCCTTCATCGGTATTTGGTGAATTTTCATCGGTATTGTCTTGACCTAACGAACCGTTTACTGTGATCGATGCAGAATCATCGCCATTGACATCCGCTGCATGTACAGCAATTCCTCCGAATAACAAACCGCTCAATAGTAACCCGCTTAAAATTTTTTTCATCTTTATTCTCCTCTTCTTATCTATTTCATTAAATTTTTTCGCTGTGAAAAAAATTAATTCTACTTTTTTGGTGTCTTTCTCATCGATCCAGCAAGGCAGTCTTGGTTAATTCTTGACGTGAATCGTGATCTTGGCAGCGACTTCCCCTTTTTTTTCTTTGGTTTTGTCGTCGTATAACGAAAACTTCGCTGTCGCCGGATAATCCCCTTTAGCAAGCGGCTTTTCAAGCTGCGCTTCTTTGACCTCATAGCCTGGCTTGATCGCCCCCGAAGTATAGATCAGCTCCCCATTGTCTGTTCGTGTGATTTCGACATTTACAGGATAGGCATTGTGGGCAGGGTTTTGGATGATCAATTCCCCCGGCTGGTCACTTTTCTCAAAGGTCGCGTCTGGGGCGATCACCATGTTGAACTTGCTGCGATCTACCTTTTGCTGCGCCATTTTTTTCAGTTCTTTTTCACTGATCTTCGCGGCATCTTTGCCCTCTGGTAAAAACTCTCCACTCACTATCGAGACGGGTCTGGCTGTTTGTCGTGTATAGAAATAGGCACCGATTCCTGCCGCTATCAAAATAAGTAAAAGCAGGATCAGCAGTCCTTTTCTTTTGCGTTTTTTTTCTTCCATGTTTATTCCTTTCGTTCCGCTGTTAATGTCAGACGGTATTGGACCTGCTGCGCTTGGTGACGATCCCCGTAATAACTGCCGGAAAAGCCAAAGCTTGTGGATGACTGTCCAGCCAGCTCTTTAAAGGTCAGCGGCGCGTCCTGCAGTTTTTTCGTCAATACGCCCAACGAGGTATTTCCTTCAGTCAAATGGAGCAGCAGGTCTTTTTTATTTCCTTCCTCAGGACCTGTCAGCAGTTGGATATTTCCTGGATTGTTCAGCTCTGTCAGGTCTGTCGCCTGGATCGTCACTGGGAAGGAGCTGTGATTATCGATCGTATAGGTATCGGCTGGGACGATCTTTTGCTCATCCCCATCCTTTTTCGAATAAAAAGCGACTTCGATCGGAAAATCTACATTGATCATTTCCTGCTGTGTCGTGAAGGGTACCTCCAGCCACTTGCTTGATTGACTGTCTAGATCACAAATGATTCGTACATACAGCCAATAATTTGTCTTTTCCTTCAAATTTGAGTAGTGTGCCGATTCCGTTAAGTTGTTCTTATTCTGTTCTTCAATCAATCCATCCGTCGCTGTCTCTGGATCATCGGTTTGTTTGGAATACAATTTATAAGCCACTTTTTGGACCCTGGCGTCATTGCCGTTCAACTGGTAATCCGTCAAATGGAAGGTCGCATCATTCACCGCGATGTCCTTTCCGACACCCGTTAATTGAACTGGCGGATTCAGCCGCTGAAGGACCAAGCTGTTTGCTTGCTGGAGGGCGGTCTTCTCTCCACTGGTAAAGTCTGGCGTATTCGGCAGCGCCTGACGTGAGATCGTCCCAGCCGCGACGGTCCATGACCCCGCGTCTAATTGAGAGGTCAACGACGCATTGTTCGCGATCACCTCATAGCCGGGCGTATTTTCCTGAAACGCGCCGAAGGTAAAGGCATTTGTTCCCCCAGAAAACCCGATCGGATTGTTCGTAGTTCCCGCTTTTCCTTGAAAGCTGATCCGCTTGGCATTGTCGATCGTAAAGGTCGAAGCAGCGCCCACGCCGGGACCAAAGAAGGATTCACTGTTGGAAACAGACAGATCGCCGATCGCATCTGGTGAAAAAAGGATCGTGCTGTTATTCGCCAGCTTAATACTATTGGGATAGTCGATCGACAGCTCGGAACCTTCTCCGATCGTCCAAAAGGCTGGTCGTGTCGCATAGTAGAAATTCCCCATAGAATTATTGGTTCCTTTGATGGACAACTTAGCCTTCTTACCTAAAGCGATCGTGCCGTTGTTGCTGCCATCTGAGTAGATCAGATTGTGGTTGGTCGTGATGGAAACGTCCGCGCCATCATTGACTGTAATATTTCCAGGATTGCTGAACATCCACATAAACCCTAACGCACCATTGGTGTTTTGAACGATCGTCGTCTGAGTCCCAGCTTCAAAAATCAGATTGTTGCACTCCGCGAATTCTTCCCCGCTGGCAACCGACCCATCGGGATTCTGCTGCATAAACCGATTGACTCCTTGAAAATGAATCTTGCTGGCTGCACCTCGAACATAAAAGGGCTGCGCCGTTTTGTTCGAGTAGTAGTTGACGTTGTTGACATACAGATCTGTCACAGAACTGGTCTGCATGATCCCATATAAGCCAACTGCGTTCACTGTATAATCCGGCGAACCAAACGTCATATTCTGCAAGGTGATGGTCAACCCGTTTGTATTTGAATAAAAGCCTCTGTTCCCGTTGTAGGAAAGCTGACGATTGTTTCCGTCGATCGTGACATTTCCGCTGATTTGAAGGCCTGAAGTCCCTAGATCAAATACCTCCGTAGAAGGAGCCAATTTGATCAGCGGCTCTTTCGCATCTAAAGCAGCCTTCAACTCCGCGAAGCTACTGACCAGCTTCCACTCGCCATCGTAGGCTTGTTGTTTTGTCTCTGCTTCGGAGGCAGGGACCGTTGATTTCGGCTCAGAATTCTGCTCTGAAGTGGAAGACTCCGCGGTGGGCGCAGCAGACGTTTCGGTGATCTGCTGTGTTTCTGTAGTCGAAGAAAGAGGCTCGCTGCGATCCGCTACGCTGACTGATTCTCCAGTCTGTGCACTGGAAAGTGTGTCTGCATAAGCTGTATCTGCGGCGAACATAGGAGACGTGCATACCAAAGAAGAGAGAAATATAACCAACATTACCCTTATATTCATGATTATCTACTCCGTAAACTATTATTTTGCATTTATATCTAATATAGAACGATTATTTATATAAAACAATTCCAATAAAATGAAAAATATAAAATAATCACTGTTTTTGAAGTTAATTTTATTTTTCGTTATTTATAGCCAAATATTTTGAATAAAGACCATTCAGGAATCGTCTCCTTTTTTATAGCAGATGTTCTTTTATTAAAACTATTTTTAAATAAAATTTTCAAAAATGAAAACGTATTTATTACAAATAAAGAAAACGATATTTTTAGTCACATTGTACCTGCAAGAGAGCATTTGAAGAAATTTGAGCAAAAAAAGAAGAACCCTTTACGAGTTCTTGATTTTTGTTATTTTAATTCTGCTATAAATCGTTCCGCGATCTCTTTGGGACGTGTGATCGCTCCGCCGACTACGATTCCGCTGACGCCCATTTCTTGGATTTTTTTGGCTTGCGCCGGCGTATGGATCTGCCCTTCTGCTATGACGGGGATCTCCAGCGCAATCAACTGCTCCATCAACGCATAATCTGGACCCTTGCCGCTGCGAGAAGCCGTCTCAGCCGTGTAGCCGCTCAAGGTCGTTCCTACAAATTCAACGCCTGCTTCATAGGCATTTTTTCCTTCTTCGATCGTTGCGATATCTGCCATCAACAATTGCTCTGGATACTTTTCTTTGATTTGCTGGATAAACTGGGCGATCGTCAAGCCATCGTGTCGTTTCCGCAAGGTGCAATCCAACGCAATCACCTCTACCCCCGTCGCCGCCAATTCATCGACCTCTTGCATGCTTGCCGTGATGAAAGGTTCTTCTGGCGGGTATTGTTTTTTTATCAGCCCGATCAGCGGCAAAGCTACCTTTGCTTTGATTTCTTGGATATCTCTTACAGAATTGGCTCGGATCGCTGCTGCACCAGCTTCCTTAGCTGCTAAAGCAAGCAACGGCATGATTCCTCCGGCTTCCGTATATAAGGGTTCTCCAGGCAGCGCTTGGCATGAAACGATCAAGCCGCCGTTGATTTTTGCTAAAAATTCTTCTTTTTTCATCTGCTGCACTCCATTCTATAAGCGTACGCTTTCATAATATAAAACAAACGTACCATGCAACGCCGATTCTGTATAGTCCAAATAAAAACGCGCACTCCAAGAGGAGTACGCGTTTTTTAGTTCACCTTCGTCGCCGCTAAACTAAAGTCAGCGATCGCTGTTCTGGTCTTTACGATATCTGAGACCTCATTGGTCAATACGACGATCGCAAACGGCTGATCGTCTGTCAGAACAAGCCCGATATCATTTTCGACGCTTTGCTGCTCGCCAGTAAGATTGGCTACCGTGGTGTCTTTCGGCAGTTCCTTAGGAATCTTGGTGCGGATCTTCTGACCCTTCAAAATCTCCAGCATCGTTTTCTGCGGTTCTTTTTCACGTTCGTCATACAGTTTTCTCAGTAATTTCATGCAATCGTTCAACGAAGTGTAATTGTCCTCATCTGTGATGCGAACATTGATATCCACCATCCGACGATTCAGTGTCGTGTCCGTATATCCTTGCGCCTTGAAATAGTCGTTCAATTTATCCATGCCATAATGATCGATCAATACATTGGTCGCGTTGATGTCGTGCTGCTGGATCATTGGTGTCAGCCACTCGGTCAGTTTCTTGTCCTGGATGACTTGGTTGCTGCCTTCTGGCTGCGCCAAAGCGTAATCCATGATGAATAATTCGATGACATTAGCGGCGATCGTCGGCTCGGAATTATTGCTGGAAACCTCTTGCTTGCTCTTAAAATAATGCACCCCGTAATAGACTTTACCGGCACTTTGCGTCAGCTTCTCCGCGTCTATTTTAACGGCAGCCTGCTTCGTTGTTTTCGTTGCTGTTTTCTTTTTTGCTTCCTTTTTCTTGCTGGATTCCTGCGTTTTTTTCTTCTTTGAGGACTCGGACGTTTTCTTCACTGGTTTTTTCTTCTCAGAAGACTTCTTCGTGGCTTGCTTCGTAGACTGTGACGTCTCTTTTTCCTTTGAAGAGGCTTGACTTTCTTTAGCAGTCACCCTTTGCTGCGGAGTCTCCTCTGGTTTATTGAATACACGTGTCACGCCAAAAACAGCGCCTCCTGCCAGCAGCAATGTGGCCGCCCCAAGCACGATGTATTTTCCTAGATGCTTCTCATTTGGATCGGTATGTCTTCCCAAAGCTCTCGCCTTCTCTCCATCGCTTAGTTTCGAATGTTCTCGATAATAAGTTTATCATATTTCATTATCAAAATAATTCCTTTTAAAAAAGAATATATAATTTATAAATATTGTTTAAATCGTTGGCTTGGATACCGCGACATTTCATAAAAAAATAAAAAACAGCTTGTTTTTTATAATTAAGCAACAAGCTGTTCTTCCTTTTATTGTTACAATCTTTTAGTCATAAAATAGTGCGTTTCACTTTTCAGCGGATGATCATCAATCTGTCCATTGATCTCGTAGCCGTGCTTCAAATAGAAATTCGGGGCGTTGAAGCTCATCGTCTCCAACAAAATCAGCGTGCAGTGTTCTTCTCGAGCAACGGCTTCGATTTGCGCCAACAGCTGGCTGCCGACCCCTTTGCCGCGAGTTTCATCTCCAACATAAAACAGCTCGATCCGTAAGTAATTCCAATGGATCTCCCCTACGATCCTGCCTAAAATGTCCCCCGCTTCTTCGTAAACAAAGCTGACCTCTTTAAACGCATGATTTGTCAACGTGGGAACTTTTTTGACCGTGTATTGATCCAATTGCTTGATCGCCGATTCTTTATTTGCCTGATAGGCTTCTACTTTGATTGCCATGTATCTATCCCTCCAATTTTGGGTACAAAAAAAGCTGGATAAGAAATATCTTATCCAGCAATGATTGCCCTCCGACTCACAAAACTTAGTTTAACAGACTGACTTCCTCAATGCTGCTCGTTTAATTAGCGGAAGGCCGTATTTGTTTTTAACCTTTGACGTTACTTATTTTTTATTTTCGGATCGAGATAATCCCGCATCCCATCACCCACAAAATTGGCACCGATCGACATCGAGAAGATCGCGATCCCCGGAAAGGTAGAGATCCACCAATAGTTCATATTGTTGACGCCGTCAGAGACCATCGAGCCCCATTCAGGTGTCGGTGGCTGCGTTCCCAAGCCTAAGAAACTTAGACCGGAAAAGGTCACGATCGCATTCCCGATGTCCAAGGTCGCCATTACTAAAAGTGAACCTAGCGCATTCGGAACGATCTCTTTGACTAAGATTCTGAGATGACTTGCGCCCAAGACCTTCGACGCGACGATGTACTCATTTTCTTTCAAGGTGATCACGAGACTGCGCATCAGCCGTGCATAGTTGGGCCACCAGATGATCGTCATCGCCAAGACCGAATTAAAAATACTCGGGCCTAATGCGGCTGCGATGACCATCGCCAAGATCAGCGGCGGAAAAGCCGCGATCAGCTCTGCAAACCGCATCATGATGTCATCCACGATCCCACCGACATAACCGGCGATCCCGCCATAGATAGTTCCGATGACGATCGTGATACAGACCGTCACTAAGCCTGCCGTGATGGACACACGGCTTCCCATCAATACCCGAGAGAACACGTCTCGGCCCAATTCATCAGTACCTAATAAATGCCCCGCTGAACCCGGTGCTAAAAAGCGGCCCATCATATCCTGTGCCAATGGATTTTTCGGAACGATCACGGGTGCGAGCACAGCGACGAGCACCCACAAAGCACAGATGACGATCCCTAATTTGAATAAAAAGTTTTTTTGCTTTAGTAGTCGTTTCATCAGCTGTACCTCACTCTCGGATCAATGACCCCATAAAGAATATCAATGAAGAGATTCAATACCACATTGATCATCGCGATCAGCAATGAGACCCCGCAGATCGCTGGAAAGTCTAGTGTGGTCGCTGAAAGATACGCATATTGTCCGATTCCCGGCCACGAGAAGATCTTCTCAACGAACACCATCCCGCCTAACAGATTGCTAAAGCCCATCCCCATCACGGTGATGACTGGGATCAAGGCATTTCCCAACGCGTGCCGCAACACGATCTGGCGCTGCGACAATCCCTTTGCTTTCGCTGTTCGAATGTAGTCCAGCGAAGAAACCTCCAACAAATTCGAACGCGTCTGCCGCGAGATCAGTCCCATCGTGAAGAATCCAAGGACGATCGCCGGCAAGATCAAATGAGACAGCGCGTCATTCAACAGTGTCCAATTTCCGCTCGTCAATGCATCCAGCACATACAGGCCGGTCCCCCCAGTGGGTGCGGACACCCGCGAACTGACTCGCCCGCCCCCTGGGAACAAGCGCCATTTTGAATAAAACAGCAGCAGCATGACTAATGCGAACCAGAAGTTCGGGATCGAGACCCCGCTGATTGAGATCGTACGAACTAGATAATCAAACGGCTTGTTGCGGTAAACGGCAGAGATGATCCCAAACGTGATCCCGAATAAAACAGCGATCAGCATCGCCATGATGGAGAGTTCCAAAGTTGCAGGGAAAAACTGTTTTAAATCACTGATAACCGGATTACCAGTACGAATCGAAATCCCTAAATCCCCCCGCAGCAAATTGCTCAGGTAGATAAAATATTGTTCCATTAGCGGTTTGTCCAATCCCCAACGGGCTTTATACGCCGCTACTGCTGCAGGATCGCTCATCGCATTTGGACTCATGTTTGATGCGATCGGATCACTGGGAACGAGGTGGGAGATCATGAATACCAAAAACGTCACCCCAATGATCAAAAAACAGACAAACACGAAGCGCCGTAATAAAAATCTAGCCATATTCCTCATACACTTTTGCCCCTTGCCTTTTGGTTAGTTGATCTCAACATCTTGGAAATTGATTTTTTGTACTTCGAAGTAGTTCACGCCTTTTAAGTTGTCACGGTAGGCCAATACTTTCGGATGTTGAACTAAGAACGCGTATGGCATATCGTTCGCCAATAGTTTTTGTAATTCCTCTGATGCGGCCACTCGTTTGTCTTCATCAGATTCTGTTTGGATCGTTTTCTTCAATTCCTCCATCTTCGTATTCGAAGTATCCATCCATTTCGCCCGTTCGCCGACTGTGTCGCCTGGTAAAAAGACTAACTGGTTATTGATCTCCATATAGTCTGGATGCCAATGCATCAGCAAGAAGGCTTCTTTCCCTTCGCGATACGAATCGATAACGACCCCGATCTCAGAAGTTTCGATCTTGGCATTGATCCCGATTTTTTCTAAATCGTCTTTGATCTTTTGTCCTAAGGTCGTCCATGACATTCCCTCTGTATCAAAGTTCGCCACGGTGAATTTCACTTCAAAGCCGTCCTTGTAGCCGGCTTCCTCCATCAATTTCTTCGCTTCGTCTAAATCTTGATAATCTTCTTCTTTTTCTAACGCGCCGGTAAATCCTTTTGGTACGATATCTAACGGCAAGACAGATTTATCGCCTGAGATTTTCAACAGCTCTTTGTAATTGATCGCTTTACGAACTGCTTCTTGTACTTTTGGATTCGCCATCGGTCCACCGATTTTTTCATCTTGGTTCATTAATAAGAAGGTCGTTGTCGAGCCGACGTAGTTTTTGATCTTCACGCCTTCTTGATCCTTCAATTGCGATACGTTGTCGACACCGATCCCTAACGCAATATCAATATCGCCTTGCTTCAACATTTGGATCTGAGTATTCACATCTGGGATCTCTTTACAGATCACTTTGTCATTCTTCACTTCGCCCCAGTATTCCTTGTTCTTGACCAAGCTCAATTCTTCGTTTTGTTTCCATTTGTCCAACGTGTACGCCCCAGAACCGGCAGAATTTGCATTCAGCCATTTTTCAGCCGTATCTTTAGAAGACGCGTCTTCTGCATCCGTTCCGCCGTGTTCTTTCACCACTTCAGAATCCACGATCGCAAAAGAGTTGTTCGCCAGCTTCACTAAGAAGGCAGCATCCGGCTCCTTCAATGTGAATTTCACCGTGTAGTCATCCGGTGTTTCGATGTTTTCCACATTTTCTGTATGATGCGTCGTATTACTCTTCAGGTTTTTGGTCCGCATCACACTAAATTTCACGTCTTTTGAAGTCAATTCGTTTCCGCTTGAGAATTTCACGCCTTCTTTGATTTTGAAGGTATGCACCTTTTGCGAATCATCTAATTCATGAGATTCCGCTAATGAAGGCTCTGGAGTCGAGGATTCATACGTGCGATACAAATAGTCATACAACGCATAATAAACCATGTTCCCATAGACTTCATACCCATGATGAGGGTCCAAAGTTTTCAGATCAGAAGCCATCCCAACTACCAATGTCTTGTCGCCATCCCCGCTGCCGCCACCATCGTTTGACCCGTCTGTGCTGCCGCCACCGCCGCCGCAGCCAGCGAGTGTCAACATCACTAAACAAATGACGCTCCACAACATCTTTCCTTTTTTCATACCTTGTACTCCTCCTTATGTTTGCTAAATGTATTTAATTTTTCCTAGGAAAAATTAAGTCTGATTAACACGCCGCTGAGGCACAAAAGCTACCCCTCTTTTTTATGTAAATGACAAGCCACAAAGTGATCGTCTTTTACTTCTGTCAGTTCAGGAACGTCAGTTTTGCATACCGCCATCGCGAATGGGCAACGCGTATGGAACTTACAGCCCGTTGGCGGATTTGCTGGACTCGGTACGTCTCCGGTCAGCACGATTCGTTCCGTCTTCGTCTTACTGATCGTCGGTGCTGCGGAGATCAAGGCCTTTGTATAAGGATGAAGCGTGTCGTTATACAGCGCATCCCGATCTGCCAACTCCACGATATTGCCTAAATACATCACCGCGATACGATCACATAAATGATAGACCACACCTAAATCATGAGATATAAACATATACGTAAGGTCCAATTGCTTTTGCAATTCCACCAGCAAATTAATGACCTGTGCCTGAATCGATACATCCAACGCCGATACAGGCTCATCGCAAATGACGATCTCCGGCCGCAACGCCAATGCGCGGGCGATTCCGATCCGCTGCTTTTGCCCTCCTGACATTTCATGAGGGTATCGTTTTTTGTAATTGGTCGCCAACCCTACCATGGTCAGCAGCCGATCGATTTCTGTCTCGATCTCTGCTTTCGTCATGTCCTTCTTATGATGGATCTGAAAAGGCTCCGCCAAAATGTCCCGGATCTTGTTCCGAGGATTCAGACAAGCAGACGGGTCTTGAAAAACAAGCTGGACTTTCGATCCAAAGGCGATTTTTTCTTTTCGATTCTTGAAGGCGCTGACATCTTGACCATCAATAATGATCGTTCCGTCCGTCATTGCCCCTAGGTTCAACATCGTCTTTCCTAGCGTGCTCTTGCCACAGCCGCTTTCTCCTACGATGCCGAATGTTTCTCCCTTGAATACCGTGATCGACACATCGTCCACTGCCTTCAGCGTGCCTTTTTTTCCTTTACTGTCGCGGATCTCAAAATATTGCTTCACATGTGTCATTTCAATAATCGGTTCTTGCGTCCTCATCTATGTCGTCACCTCGATCTCTTCTTCCGTCGAATACTTAAAGCAGCGAACCTTGCGCCCATGCTCGATCGTCGTGATCGCCGGACGTTTCTCCTTGCAGATAGGCATCGCGTAAGGACAACGGGGATGGAAGCTGCAACCCTTCGGCATGTCGTCCAATTGGGGAACGACCCCTTCGATGCTGCTCAATTCCCCCTTTTGATCGTTGATCGCAGGGATAGCCGCGATCAAGCCTTCCGTATAAGGATGCTTCGGATCATCAAGGATCTCACGGATCAACCCTTCCTCCACGACTTTTCCGGTATACATCACGATCACGCGGTCACAAACTTCTGACACGACTCCTAAGTCATGTGTGATGAGAATGATCCCCATTTTGAGACGGTCCCTCAGCTCCTTCAGCACTTCCAGAATTTGCGCTTGGATCGTTACGTCGAGAGCAGTCGTCGGTTCATCGGCGATCAAGAGCTGCGGATCGCAAGCAAGCGCCATGGCAATCATCACCCGTTGGCGCATCCCACCGGACATCTGATGGGGGTATTCATTGAAGCGTTGTTCCGGCGCAGGGATGCCGACGAGCTTCAACAGCTCGATCGCCTTTTCCTTCGCCTCCGCCTTTGAACAGTCGGTATGGATCAGCATAGACTCGATGATCTGATTCCCGCATTTATGGAGCGGATTCAATGAAGTCATCGGCTCTTGGAAAATCATCGCCAAGTGATTGCCGCGAAACTGCTGCTTCTCTTTTTCCTTCATTGCTACGAGATCCGTTCCCTTGAAGAGCGCTCGTCCCGACACACTGCTCGTGGATTCATCCAATAAGCCCATGATGCTCAAAGACGTCACACTTTTCCCGCTGCCGCTTTCGCCAACGATTCCTAACGTTTCATTTTCATTTAATAGAAGCTCTAAATTATTTACGGCAGTTACTTCTCCGTTATAGGTCCGAAATTTGACCGTCAGTCCTTCGACCCGCAGTAGTTCTTTCTCCATAAAATAATTAACTCCCTACCTTTTTATTTTTAATTAAAGATTAAAAAATAACTATAGTCTCTCATTTTAAAATTGGCTTTTTTCATTTCTTTTGCTCAATATATCGTAAAAATATTTTATTTTTTGATTATACCAGTTGAAGAAAGATTGTCAATATAAAGTTTTAAGCACCTTTTTTAGAAACTCAGTGATATCACCTCTCATTGCACTAAACCCAAAAACATTCAATTTATTATTAAATTATTCTGAGTGACAAAGATTTAAAAAAACTGTATTTTATTTTTCTTCTTTTAATGACACTTTCAAGAACCTACAAATAACAAAAAAGAACCTTCGACAGTTTTCTTTTAAAAACTGTCGAAGGCTCTTGTTTTTCTATTGGACTAGCAGTTACATGAAGTTCTCGAAGCGACTCTCGATGATCCCCAGATGCAAGGCGTCAAAATCCCTAAACGACAGGCACGGAAAGGACTCCTTGTCACAATTTTCCGCCAAGTAGATCGGTTTGAATCCGAGTGTTTTTGCTTTTTCAAGCTGCTCCAGCGATTTTGAGATAAAATTGACCTTTTGATGGGCCAGCTCTACCTGCAGGAAATCGACTAGGCCATGAGGGATCGTTTCGGTTTCTTCCCCATTGATAGAAAAATCTAAATAATCTGCTAAATGCTGTTCCAGTAATACGTCGTTCATCGTTGCTTGATCATAGAAAACTACACCGATTTGTTGCCCGCGGCTTTTCAGATAATCCAAGAGTTGGTGGATTTTCGTCTGATCTTCTTTCTTTAAAAAAATCGTCTCGCTTGAAAAGACAAATGTTTCGATCATTTCGTTTCCTCCTTGTGTCTTATTATTGTGCATATTTTCACTAATAATAACAAAATTTTTATTGCCCACTCTATGTTGTTCTTCCTTTACAATAAAGTCTCCATTTTATTAGCTCCCCTTTAACCTACAGCATTTTAAAAAAGCTGTCAACGATTTGTGTTTTATTTCACAAAATATTTTTATGAACAAGAAAAAGAAGCCCACGACATCCGTCAAAGGCTCCTAGAGTAGACTAAAGAACTTCTTTTACCATAGCTAACAATTTTTCAACGTCCTCAGGGCGTGTATTCCCTGTCGCTGAATCAATGATCGAGCTGTAAATATGAGGAATCACCTTTTCAACCCCCGCATCCAAAGCGATTTGAAGGATTTCTTGGAAGTTCTCCAAATCGATGCCGCCCGTTGGCTCAAGATAAAAATCATTTTCTGCGCACGCCTTTGCTACTGCCTGGTATTCCTCTTTGCAGGTCAAGCCCTTCATCGGGAAATACTTAAGGGAACTCCCCCCCATATCCTTCAAAAGCGCGATGGCAGTCTCAATAGGTACGATCGCCTCTATTGTTTGGGCGCTCAAAGGACCTGTGGCAATATTGACGTACCCCACTTTGCCGCAAGGAGAGACCAGTCCGTTGATCACTGTCTCCTTTTGTCCTAACAGCGCACGCGAGGTTCCCACACCTGTAAATACTTGATTGACGTGATGCGGCTGCAATTCGCCAGAGATCCGCGAGACCATTTGGCTTTGGTTGGGATTACCGGCACCCAAGCCAACAGACAACGCGTTTTCCGTCGCCTCCTGATAGTTCTTCATATCTGTGATGGCGGCCTCATCACTGGTGTAGTTCTTTGATAGCACACCTAAAACGACGTGCCCTTCTGCCGCTTCGTAACATTCACGCGCGTTTTCGACTGAATTCGCTAAAACATTCAGACACACGCGATCTTTATAATATTTTGGTGTCAATGACATAATTGCTTGTTCCCCATTTCGATTGATTTAATTTCCTCTTGCTGCAATTGGTTCCGCTGATTTACAAAATCTCCTTCAGCCGGCTCACGATCTTCGCCATTTCCTCTTCTTTTACGGCACGAATATCGAATTCGATTATGCCGTTGTTGGCTTGGTATTCGCGGGTATAAATAGCAGGATCTTCCGCCTTCAAAGCCGCGATCACGGCTTTCGCTGATCCCTTTTCTATTTTCACACTGGCACGATAAATGTCGCGACCTGCCCCATCCTGAACCACCGATGCCGTCAAACCATCGATCTGATTGAGTGCTTCGAAAAAAGGAGTCAATCGCCTCTTCATCGACTCGCCAGTCTCAGCGCCCATCTTTAGTCGATCTTCCACGGCTTGTGTTAGACCCAGAATAGTGTCTTTCCCGATCTTCATGGCCCGACCAATGCCTTTCCCCTGCATACGTACCCACTCAATATATGAAGCTTTGCCGAGCACTAATCCGCTGCTGGGACCTTCAAGAGCCTTCGCTCCAGAGTAGATCACCAGATCCGCACCGGCTTGACTGTATTTAAACAGGTCTTCTTCCGCTGCGGCATCTACGATCAAAGGCAAGTGATGCTTTTCAGCCACCGCAGCTGCCTCAGTCACTGTCAGCATGCTTTTTTGTACCGTATGATGGCTTTTGATATAGAGCAGCGCTGCGGTGTTTTCTGTGATCATCATTTCCATTTGTTCTGGTGAACAGCCATTGGCATAGCCGGCTTCAATGACGTGACCGCCTCCTTGGTTCACCATCACTTCAACGGGGGTCCCATAGTCGACATTGTGCCCCTTCGGCAAAAGGATCTCCCGCTTCGTGATCCGCGTCGTGTAGGGATGGTAGGCGTGATAAAGACTGCCCTCACCGATCACCGCCGCGACGGATTGTGCGATCCCAGCGGAGGCCGAGGACACGATCTGCGCGTCCTCCACCTTAAGAAGCTCTGCGAGATAAGCGCCTGTCTGGATCAACAAGTCACTCATTTCAAAGAAGTGTTCGCCGCCGAAGCGCTGTGCCGCGAGAACTGATTCTGACACTTTTGATACGCCTAAGATCGTCATCTTTCCTGAGGCGTTGATGACCTCCTTCAAGCCAAATTTGTCATAGCTCATTGTCATAAATGGCGCCTCCAATAATTGTTTTCACTGGTTTGATCACTTCTTTTGCTACACGTGTGAAGCCGTTTGAATCCGTCAGTACTTTTTCACCGTCTTCCACATCAAAGATCGTGATGTCCGCGTCAAAGCCTGCTGCTAAACGCCCTTTTTTCTCTAAATGGAAACAGCTCGCCGGAACAACGGTCACCTTCTCAAGAATCTCTTCCCATGAATAGCCTAAGACCCGCAGCTTTTCCATCGTGGTCGCCAAATCATACACCGGTCCATTCTCACGATTGCGGTGATAAATATCTGTACTGATAGTCGTTGCTTTGATGCCTTCTTTTAACGCCCTCTCTGCAACATGGAAATTAAAGCTGTCCGTCCCATGCCCAATGTCAAAGACGATCCCTTTTTCATAGGCAGCTCTCGCAAAATCCTTGATCTGATCGGTCTCTTGATCTAAGATCCCGTTCGGCTTGCCATTGAAGCAATGCGTCAGCACATCGCCTTCATCGAGGAGCGCCAATACGTCTCGCAGTTCCGGCGGTGCCGATCCAATGTGGATCATTAATGGCAGGTCGTCGTTTTCTTGTTGGATCTCCTTTGCCAGCTCTAACGGTGTGATTCCATTCTCTCCCACGACCGTCTTGCTCATGCGTGCCTTCAAGCCAATGACGAACTGGGGAAGCTCAGCGATCCGTGCTTTTACCAAGTCTGCTTGGATCTTCGACAGATCCGCTAATTCGTCCTGCTCGACGATCCCCCACTTAGAGATATTCATTAGCGCGTAGACATTGGTTTTCACCTTCTTCGCAAGCTCATAGAAATCACCGATATTTTCCGCGCCAGTCGTTCCCGCATCGATCACGGTCGTAACACCTTTTGTTACACCGATCTCATCTGGGTAATCATAATAGAGGCTCATTTTTTCGTAGCAATGTACGTGATCATCGATCCAACCAGCAGAAACATAATGTGCACCGGCTAAGTCGATCACCTCTTTTGCAGAGGATTCGATCTGTGTGTCCACGTTTAAGATCACGCCATCTTTTATCGCAACTTCTACTTTTTCTCCGTCCATCCGTTTGCCGTTTTTGATTAATACATCAAACATCCTTCTGCCTTCTTTCTATTGGAGCGCTACTGGGAAGATCGTCCCAAGGATCATTGCACCCAGGATCGCGCCGCCAGCGATCGGTTTTTTCCAAGCATAAAAGCCCAGTGCACCTAAAGTCGCGCCAATCCCGATCGGAATCGATGCCCCGCAAGCACTCAAAATGATCAATGGCCCTAAGAAACGGCCAGAAGAGTTTCCGGCACCCATCATGACATCTGCCCCAAAAGTCGAATTTGCCTGATTGATCGTGAACTTACGGATCAAAATGATCACGCCGCCCACCAGCAATCCTAAAACAGCCCCTGTCATCAAGGACAAAGCAAAGTTGTCGATCGGTGCGCGGATACCCATACTCAAGAAGATCGCCGGAATCCCGATACCGATACCGGTCAAGATCGAACCACCCAAGTCCAAGATCCCAACCAACGATCCCTCTAAAATACGTGCAAACAAGAAGCTTGCTCCAAAGGCTGCGGCAGCGCCATACGAGCCGCCATCAAGTCCCGCCTTCAGCATCGCCACGATCGATACTTCGTTAAAGGCCCCAACTCCGTGCACCACATACATATGTGTGCCGGCAAAAACAGCCGCGGCCATGATTCCTACAGTGATGGGAAACGCCCAATCCGCATACCAGAAACTTTTCGCCTTCTTCTCTTCAGAAAGTGCGAGTTGCTCTTTGCTCAATTCTTCTGTGTTGTCCATTTATTTTCCTCCTCAGCGTATTTGTGTGTCGCTGCTTATCTAGTTATCCTTCTATTTTCTAACTCAACCCAAGCATTTTATGGATGTTTTCCAACCAATTTGGCGCCTGCAGCTTGAAGCTTTCCAAGACTTGCAGATCAAAGCCGCGGAAGAATCCGCTAAGAATGAAGAGTGCCACGATCGCCACCATCATCATCTTCGTTACTTTCGACCAGCCGATCTCATCGACCCCTTTACCGATCAAGATACCCAGTACCACACCCGGTACCGCGTTGCCCATGATCAATTGGGCGATCCCGCCGAAGAGTGTGCCCCAGAAGCCTGTCCGTTTTCCAGCATCCAACGCTGCCAGCCAGAAGATGACGGGCATAACGATGTTGATCAAAGTCGTTGCTGCGGGTACCAATACCGCCACCGCAGTTACTTGCAGTGCTTCAGGAATCGCTGCTGCCGTTGAATTCAGAAAGGCAACGACGATCGCCCCCACCACTGCACCAACAAAGCCCATTTTCCGAGGATCGTGCATGGATTCTGCCACATTTTTATTTTTAGCTAATAAGACCGAAGCTGCCCAGTTTGGAATGATCCGATGCGTCACATCCTGTGTGAAGGCGCCGGCTCCCACCGTTGATGCCCAGGCATTGAAGAAAAAGCCTAATCCGAATGAGAAATGCGATGCCGGATCACCCATACAGGCATTCATTTCTCCTAATGTACGGAAGGCCCCTAATCCCTGCGTACTTGGTGCATGAAACATCCGTGCGGCCCCCATCGAGGCAGAAAAGCCCAACAAACCGCCAATGATGATTGATTTGATCAAAATTATTGTAAATTCCACTTCATAACTTCCCTTCTATGTTCTGATTTTTTTGGAAATGACCGGGATAGGAACGCCGTCTGGATCACTTGTCCTCTCTTGCGTAAAGACGACGTCATTGGCCTGCAAAGTCGTCACGTTGACTGTCACTTCAAGCACCACATGAAAGCTGGTTCTTTTTCGCGGAAAGAAGAAAAAGAGAAAGCGTTCCTTGTAGGTTTTTTCGACCGCTTTTACCACTTCCACCTCTACTGGCTCGATCCGTAAAATGACTTCCGATTCCTGCATCATTTTCTTTTGGATATCTCCCAGTGCACTTGCGAATGCATGCTGCTTGGTATCGCCTTTGCCTTCCACTGACACGATGACTTGTTGGCATTCTTGAATACTCATTTGCTCATCTCCCTAATTGTGCTTCTTCTCAAAGGCTTCAACCAATCGTTTGCCTAACTCTTCTTGATCCATAAAGCCAAAGCCTAAAACGGTCTTGCCATCATTGATCGCCGTGATCCCCTCTTCGACCGAACGCATCCCGTGACGCTCTGGATACCCGTATTTTGTTGCCGCGGTCAGTGCGCCTGCGCCCCCGCTTCCGCAAAAAGAGATGCCCATATCTGCTTTTTCCTGCTGCATCACATCGCCTAAACGCATATCTGCGCCCATGCCCGGTACCACGACGGCTCTTCCGCCTGCTGCTTCTACACCTTTTGCTACATTTTGTCCTTTACCCATACGGTCTGCGATTACTACTGTGATCATTTATTTTTCCCCCTAAATTAATTTTGTTTGGCTGTTTCAAAGTGGATCGATAATACATACATCTCATCCTGTGAAGGGTTGTTGATCTTCTTCACAACTCCTTCTGCTAACTGCAATGCTTCTTGCGAGACTTCGCTGAACATCGTCGGATCGACTTCAGGAATCGCCTCCTGTTCTTTAGAACGCTTCAGCATCGCATCCAGATGGTTGATCAAAATCGTCCATTGCAATTCTGTCGGTTCTATCCTTGCTGCCTTCAGCTCACTTCCGAGCCAATCCAACAATTCTTTTAATTCCTTTTGGTACTCACTCGTTGCAATGATTTGTAGCGCCTCTCCAGTCACGGTCGTTCACTTCCTCCTTTTTCGTATTACTGTAATTATTTTTCTTCAAGCCGCATACTCTTCTATTAACACGCGTCGACAAGGCGAATGCTTATTTAGAAATTCATGCTTTGATATACGCAAACAGTGCATTGATCTCTGATTGATTGATAGCCAGGTTGTGTTCAGTGAATAAGTGCGCGATCTGTTTGGTGTATGACGCTGCCACGGTATTCGCTTCTTCTACCTTGCTGCCTTCCATTGTGTATTGCTGGTCAAAGGTGATACGGTGGACCATCAAAAATACATGCAGCAAGAATGCTTCGCGGTATTCTTGATTGAGCTGCTCTTGAAAGACGAGCAATAATTTTTCATAGATCGTGTATGCCTGTAAAATCAGCTCTTTGCTGAAATCCTCTAGCGATGTCCGATTTCCTGCCGGCTCCAGTCGTAACTTTCGAGTGCCTTTTTGCGGAGACTGCTGCAGGATTTTTTTGACTGCCTGTTGGATCTTCTCCAGATCCTGTTTCGTCGGCAGCGGATGCACCTTGATAAATTCGCAATCCATTCCTTCGATCGGAAAAATGCTGATGACCAATTCTGGTTCCTTTTGCTTAATGATCTCCTGGGCATTCAACACAGACGCAAATGCAGCGATCTCGATATTCGATAGCTCCTCCGAGATTTTCTGCTTGATCAGACTTGTCACTCCTAACCCCGTCGAGCAAACGTAAACGGCACGGACACTCCTGAGGTCGGCCGCTTTTTCATAAGAAACGAGAAAATGAAGCGCGATGTAGGCGATAAACGAATCATTGATCAACAGGCTTTTCCCTTGGATCTCCCGTCGTACGACCGTTTCGATGGCTTCAAAGAGTTCGGGATACTTGGCTTTGATGTCCTCTTTGAAGGGGTTGTACTCATTCACAAATTTTTGTTTGCGAGACAGCCGCATCGATAAGTGTGCGTAGAGATTCGTCAAGAGCTGCGGATCATTAAAGAATGAATAATTGATTTTTTTACTTACCTTTAAGATCAAATTCTCCGTCAAGGTCATAACATCCTGCTGCGGATCATTCTCGAAGGTATCGCTGTAAATGTAGCGGTATTCGTCTTCAAACAACGGCAATTGATACTGATCGAAGACTTGCTGCATCAATAAGTAAGAGAGTTCCTGTTGTTCTTTAGGATCATTCAACAGTTGATACCGCCCGATCGTGTATTCATTTTGCAAACGCACCGTAGCGATCGCGACGCGTATCAACATATTCAGCAGCTCTGCATAATTCAGCTCCGACGTGTCGATTTGCTTCAGCAATTGCCTCATATCTCCCAAAACTTGATTGAAGACTTTTTGAAAAGCCGTTTCCTTCGCTGAATACAGCTCATAGCCTTCCTGCTTTTCACTTTGCAAAAGCAGATCCATGATTTTATAGATGTCGTAATCCGTCAGGTCCTTTTGCAAAACCTCCTCGATCAATAGCCGAACCTGATGCTCCGGTCCTGTGATCAGAAACCCTTTGCGGGGGACACGCGCCAAGGTCAGTCCTAGAGACTCCAAGCGTACTTCTAAAACCTCCAGATCATTTAGGATCGTGTCCTTGCTGACCATCAGCCGATCCGCTAATTCCAAAGAAGTGATCGCTTGGTTCGTCAGCATCAAATGGATACTTAACCGATCCAGCCGCAGCGTCTGATCCGCAAACAGCTCCAATCGATCGACGCCCATCAACTCACTTTTCAGCTTGATCCTTTCGGAATCACTCAAGACTAGCCAGACCCCCTGACTCCTCTTGCTCGTCAGGTCGTGATTTCGTTCCTTCAGCCAAGCACGGATGCTGTCCAGATCATATTTGATCGTGCGTACGCTTACATTCCGCTGATCTGCTAGCTCCTTGGTCGTCATTGGCTCCGTATTCTCAAGTAATTGAAACAAAACCTGTATTTGTCGTTTCGTTATCTGCTGCATGCTGCTCTCTCCTTACACCTATTACTATAGTGATTTGTGTTTCCCGTAACAATATGAAATGGTTGCACTTACTCTAGTGCAACAAATTCACATCTCATCGGATATTTAGTGGCTCTTTGCAGCGTCTATTAAAAAATACTGCCCAATACGCAGTCATTCTCTGCAAAACGATTGCACTAAGCCTTTCTTAAAGTAGCATCTTCAAGATCTTCTGTAACGCATTATTCAAAAACTTTTTTTCTTATTAAAATCTTTGATAGAACCCCCCGTTTAAATAACTTCTATTATCAATCGATCCTTGCGAAAACAATAATAATCACATTAAAAAAAACTACAAATAATCATTGAATTTTTTTCACAAATTCATTTTCCAGCCGCCGAGCTGTGATACATTATCTGTTGACTGTATGACGAAAGGAGACTTCGATGCTCAACGAAAATTTTTTACCTACAAAAAAATCCGCCTTGCCAGCATGGCCTACACTCAAACGGTTCTTGCTGCTGACTAGCGGAATAGCCATGATTTTGTTCTTGAATTTCAATAAAATCAGTTTTTTCGCAGATGATTTGTTTTTTATCCAATCGGATCAGCAATTGTTGATGCTGACCTTGGCTGAGCGTTATGAAACGTGGACCTCTCGTCTGCTGATTGAAGGCCTGTTGCTCTTTTTCGCCCACCATCTTTTTCTATGGCGGCTTTGCAACAGTGTGATGATGATTCTGTTTGCTCTTTTTTTAGCACTCTACACGACGTCTCAGCGAAAAGTTGTTCATCTGTATTTAGCGCTGCTTTTCTTTTTTACGATCCCTTTGAAAACCTTGCAGACTGCCGGCTGGCTGACCACTAGTTTAAATTATTTGTGGCCTGTGACCGTGGGTCTGATCGGTATCTTTCCTATTCTGAAATGGTATAAGAACGGCGCTCGCAGCGGTGCGACCACTCAGATCTTTTGCAACTTTTTACTGCTCTTTGCCTGCAATTCAGAGGTCGTGGCGCTATTTCTATTGCTGTTGCTGCTGGGGTTGATCAGCTATTCCTACATCAAGGATGGAAAATTCCCTAAGCTGCTGGTTTTCCCAGTGCTGATCAGTTACTGCAGTATTCTTTTTGCTCTCCACGCTCCCGGCAGTATGGCGAGAATAATGCAGGAAGCAAAAGTGACTTTCAATGATTTTCAACAGGTTAGTTTGTTTCATAAGCTTGATCTAGGCTTCTCTTCTACCTGCTATGAATTTTTCTTCAGCAGCAATCTCTTGGTCCTTTTCTTCTTTTCTTTGATTCTTTTAGGGGTCCTTCGTAACCAGTCGTCCCATTTCACGCGGTTTTCTGCCTGTATGCCGACAGTCATCCTGTTTGGTTCCGTGATCCAACGCTCCCTCAGTCATTGGCGAGCGCAAAGCATGGTGGCACGCACACTGAAAAGCGTCAACACGCAGCTCTTTCCTTACGACGAGATTCTCTTTGCACTATTGTTTCTTTGTACGTTATGGGCGCTGATCCATTCCGTAAAAAGCATAAAAAAAGGGATTTTCTTGAGCTTTCTTTTTCTGACAGGCTTCATCATGCGTGTTTTGATCGGGTTCACCCCCGCGATCTGGTCGTCTGACTTCCGTACATTTTTCATTTTCTATGTATGTATCCTGTATCTCTCGCTGATCCTTTATCAGGAAACCTTCTATTTACCCTATACAAAATATTTGGTTCTTTTTTTCAATCTCGCAGGGCTGCTCACCTTTCTTTCCTTGCTATAGCAAAAGACCATGCCGCGTTGGCATGGTCTTTGTTATTTCATCATTTTTCGCAGGACATAGGATAAACCGAACCAGAGAAACAAACTGATCACGATCACGATGATCCACCCCGAAGCATTGTGCTCGAATGGCAGCGGGACATTCATCCCGAAAAATCCTGAAACGATCGTAGGAATCGTCAGCAGAACAGACAGCACGGTCAAGATCCGCATCGTATCATTCAAATTATTGTTCAGCACGTTATTATAGGTACCTGATAATTGCTGCAAGATTTGCGAGGAAAGCTGTGTCATTTCCACTAATTGCTGCGCCTCGATCAATACATCATCCAGGCTTTCTTTTTCCTGATCGCTCAACCGCCGATAGATCCCGTGGGTTTTGATTTGTTGCACTAATAACACATTTTGACGAGAGGCGGTCACGAAATAAACGATCCCTGTTTCCAGATCCGATAACAGCAAGAGGTTTTGCTTTGTCGTCTTGTCCTTCAATAGATTACTGATGCGTTTTCGGTCACGATCCATGCCCTCTACAAAAGGGAAAAATTGATCGGATATAATGAAGAGACTGCCAAACAGCAGCTCAAACAGCGTACTTTGGGGATTTTTTTCTAAGTAACTCTTGATCTCAAAATATAGATATTTGCTTTGTTGGTTCGTGACAGTGATCAGCGTGCGATTCACCACGATGAATGTCATAGGCACCGTTTCGTAGTGATTGTCGATCTTTCGCCGATTCGGCGCGTTAAAGATCAGCAACAATACATCCGTCGCCTTGTCGTAATCCAGATGGGCCCGTTCGTTTCGGTCCAATGAATAATCGACGAATTCGCTGTCGATCCCATAATCGCGATACAAATTCTTCAATTCATCTTCATTTTCTGCCTCGATGTTTACCCAACTGTTCATCTTATTGTTGAAAACTTCTTTTGTATACATGGCCTATCTCCCAGCGTTCATTCGATTCGTTTGAATTTTATCACAGAACGCTTAAAATGTACCACTAATGCCGCTGCTTTTTTCTCAGCGATAAAAAAAGAGCTGAAAGATCACTCTTCCAACCCTTTCCCATAGCTTTCCACATGCATGAAGCCCCAGTTGGTGGGCATATAGTACCCGTCAACTGCCATATCTTTCAAATCACTGGAAACCAATTGCCCGGTGATGTAATAAATTCGTTTTGCTTTACGCTCCGCCTCGCCTAATTTGTCTAATAAGCCATTCAAATCATATTCGGGCATCAAAAAATAATGGAAATTGAACCCTTTTAAGCGCTCGTGTGTGATCGCCCCTTCAAAGGTCAATAATTTTTGCAGCTCTTCATCATTGAATGTCAAATCTGTCGACGTCAAGGTCAAGCCCTTATACTCAAATGAATCTGTCATCATGCCACCCCTTCGACTCATTTTACCATAACGGAAAATCGTGTCACTATCTTTTATTCCGCAGGTGATTGATGAGAATCTGCAGCAGCATGATACTTGTCGTGATGAGCGCCGTTTTCAGCATCAAATTTTCTTCTTTGGTCAATTTTTTTACTTTTTTGACAGTATTTGGTTTATAGGGAATTCGTTCGCCCCGTACTAGCAATCGGTGAGAATTCACCCCATAAGGCGTACAGGTCAATAAGGTAGCATAGTCCTTGCCCTTTTCCGCCTTTAGGGTTTCCGATTCCCCTTCTATTAATATAGAAGAAAGAAAATCCCTTCTTACCAACTCATTTGTCTAAAAAAAAGCAGTCGAAGAGGGATTCTCCAACTGCTGCTTGCTTCTGTTTAATGAAGGACTCATTGATGCAACCACTCGCGGGCTTGCTGCACTTCTTCCATGCTCACTTGGTGACCGTGAGCCGTTTCTGCGACAGTAACTGCCGCCTGTCGCTCCCGAAAAGCCGCGACCAATTCTGAAAATGACGCTTCGCTAACGATCGGGTCGCGATCCCCGCCATAAGAAACCCAGATCTTCTTGTCCCCGAGATCGAATGTCTGGGTGTGTACTTCCAATGACATCGGGTGGAAGAAAATACCTTTTGCCAATGCCGTCTGACGCTCCAGTAAAAGATGTGCTGCAATATTCGCACCATTCGAATAACCAACCAAGACCCATTCGTCTAAAGGAATCCCTTTTTCTTCACTGAGCTGTTCGATGACTTCCTGCAGATTGTCCGTCTCCTTCTCGAGACTGTCAAAATCAAACTGATTCAAACCGTTCCGTTTAAAGAAACGATTCATGCCTTCTTCTTCGACTGTGCCGCGAAAGGATAAAATCGTACTATTCGCGTCTAAAACCTTTGCCAGATCCACTAAAGACGTTTCATCGCCGCCTGTTCCGTGCAGCAAAATAAATTTTTTCCCCTTTGGTTGTCCTTCTTGATAAAGATAGTCCATTTCCACGCACCTCACTTACTAATTGTAAGTTAACACGAATCACCTCATGGAGACAACTTTTTTGTTTGTAAAAGACTCGCTAGTTAGAAAAGCGCCCGCTTCCTCACGAGTGCTTTCTCCGTTGTCGAATAAGCAGCGATCCTACGAGCAAGACGGCCCCGGCGATCATCAAGTAGGGTGCCGCGACTTCGCCTGTCTTTGGTAGGAGCCGACGTAATTTTTCTTTTCCGTCAGGTGTTTCGTCTAGCGTATCTGGCAGCTTGCTTCGTTCGTTATTATAGACGCGCGGCTCCTTTTTCTCTTTGGCAGCAGCGGTGATAGTGCCATTGTCGTCTTCTTCCATCCTATAGCCGTTGACGGTGATTGGCTGGAGTTTTCCGGCCTCATCTCTCGACGTATCCGGGATGACTACCTCGATCGCTCGCGCTTCCTTCGAAACAGCATAGCCTGCTACGCCCTGCAATTCATCAAAGTAATAGGTTCCTGCGGGCAAATAATGCTGAGTCATCTCCACTAAGCCCTCCTTGTCGGAAACAAAACGGGCAATGTCCGATTCAGTGGAGGGGTTCTCAAGCACCAGCCATTTATTTTTCAGTTCCGCCGTTGGGTCCTTGTGGAGATACTCTTTCTCGCCACGATCATTGTAACGATACAAGCCGAAGACTGCACCGGCCAAAGCCACCTCCGTCGCGTCCTGCTTTTTCCCAATTTTATAAAAATACGGATTCCGCAAATAGCTCAAATTTTTCGGGTACAAGTGGATCGTCGCCATCGACTCGTGGGTGATCGGGTCCTTCAAGGGCAAGACGACCGCAAAAGGCCGCGCGCGGGAGATATCCACCGTCACTCCAGCGGCGGGATCTACCCCCGTTTCCACGATCACGTAGGCGGCGTCCTTTTTGAGCTGCTGATTGTAACTTGGAAGGGTAAACTGAGTCACGCCTTCCGCATCCGTTTTTCCTGCTGCCGCATGTTGCTTGACGATGGGTTCCATCTGTCGTTTTTTCAAGTAGGCGATCGCCTGCTGGCAGCTCATGTCATTGATACGGTCCAAGAAATCATTCTCGCCTAATTCACTTTCGATATAGAGCTGGGTCACGTCATAGACATCAAAGATCGCCCCTTCTAAAGGTGTCGTTTTTGTATAGATCGCCGCCGCATCCTCTGCTTTGTTTCCATCATTCTGATGGGGATCAAAGGCCTCCATATCCGCCTCACGCAAAGCGCGCTTATGCAAAACGATCGTGACTTCATCCTGCGGGGCTGCCAAAACTTCGACCGCCTGAACAACCGACAGCAGCACCGAAGCCAGCAAACAGAGAAGCGCGCTAAAAATCAATTTCTTCTTTTTCATTGTCGGCTGGCTCCTTTCCCATTCAAGATTTTTTACGCAGATAATAGATTCGAATGCCGATCAAAAGCAGCATGACAGTTCCGGTGGTCGCCGCAGCCAAGAGGATCTTCCGATGTTCCTTCGAGCTTTTGACGGGCTTGATCGCGTTCTTTTCCTCGGGCACATAGGTTGTGCGCACACCCCGCACCAGTAAACGATGGGAGTTCACTCCATAGGGTGTACACGTCAAAAGTGTCACGTGGTCTTCCCCGGGGATCATTTTCAGCGCCTCGGTCTGTTCCGGTAAAACAACTTGGATCTGATCGACTTGATAGGCCAGCGTCCGATTCAACACGGTGAGAAAGAACAGATCCCCCTTCTTCACCTCCGTCAAATCCGTCAACATCTTGCCAGCAGTCACCCCAGTGTGTCCCGTCAATACCGCGTGGGTATTCCCTCCGCCCACCGGCAGCGAGGACCCCTCCAAATGGCCGATCCCCTTTCGCAGGGTCGATGATTTCGTTCCGTGATAGATCGGCATTTTCACACGAATCTTTGGTACCTCCAGCGTTCCCATCATGTCCTCGATCTTCAATAAATCATAGTAGTTGGACTGCATCGCATAGCCCGATCCCTTTACAAAAGGATCACGCACAGGATTTCCTGCCAATGAGTCGTTAAACGCGACCGCCTTCTCCCATTCCTTGTCCAAGGTCGCCTGATCGAGCTTTGCCACGTTTTTTTCATAGTTGTCCATCACGTAACTGCTGTTTTTATCCGAAAGATACTTACTAACGACGGGGTACCCCAAAACGCCAGCGCCTGCTAAAAGAAGACAAACAGCGACCATTATTCGTTTCATTCCACCCGTCCTTCCAACAGTTTTTTTATGTACAGCAGCGAAGAATAGCCTTCGCTGCTCGGTTTTTATGAATGGCGTTTCTTAGGTAAAACAAGCATGATTGCCAGCCCAATCAATACGATCCCGGCAACTACCAACGCGATCACGCCCATGCCCCCTGTTTCAGGAAGCTTAAAGCCATTTGAGTTGATCACATCTTTTTCTAAAACGTATTTCGCATTCTTTTCTGCTTCATCCGTATCAAATTTCACGTTGAACGGATCACCCAACAGGTTGTAGCCATCTGGTGCTTTCGTTTCCACCAGCCAGTAGTCGATCGGCACCTTCAACCCGACAAAGCGGGCTTTTCCATCAGCTATATCTGTTTCCACTTCGTAATCAACGAATCCTGTAAGGTCCGGTTTGTCATAAGTACCATCTCCATTTTTGTTTGGATATGCTACTTCGATCACGTTTCCACCAGCATCTTTTTTCACTTTGATGAATCGTTCCGCTCTGGCGTTTGCCTCGGTATTACTGATTTTGAATTTAGCTGTGTCTGTCTTGATCGCATTTCCGTCTTTGTCTACTTTTTCTAGCTCGATTTGACCGACAGGCGTTTCTGTTTCGTTAGTGTCTTTGTCTTTTTCATCGTTATTTTCGTTCGTGTATTCTAATTTCCCCTTATTGGGAATGACGTTGCCATGATCATCTGTTACTGGATTGAAGACCGCTTTTTCATTGATCTTCGCTTGGAATTTGACGATGACCTTTTTGTAGTCGGTGACAGCTAGGTGCTTCCTACCTTTTTCTGTAAAGACGACTTTGAAGCCGCGTGTCGGATCACCTGAATCGATTGGTTCGATCGTGTAATATTCATCTGGAGAGCCAGGATTAATAAGTTCTGTTTCCACTAAAGGCGTCCCTTTCGCTCCGTAAACTTTCACGCTGCCTGGTACTAGATCCAACGCTTCATCTAATGTATCTGAAATATTGAACTTGATGTATTCGTCGATTTTTTCGGGTACTGTTGCGGTGATCTTAAAATCTAAGATATCACCGATACTCACATCGTTGGTCTGTTCGACTTCCTTAACGGCTTCGATAGCTTCGTTTTTAGGAAAAACGTGAACGTCATCGTTCCAGCCTGTGATGTGGCCTGAACTATTTTTGATCGACATTGGGACAGCCACCACAAAGTTCGGTGTCTTCACTTCGATTTTCACTTCTTCACCAGTAGGATTTTTAGCTCCTGAAATATCTGATTCAACGACTAGGTATTGCCCTTTGTCTAAGTCTTCCCATTTGGCTGTGCCATCTACAGCGGTAGTTTTTTCAATCCCGGTACCAACGGCGTAAACATAGGATTCCGACCCCTTCTTAGCCGTTACTTCCATATCATCTTCATTTAAAACATACGTCCAGCCCTCTCCGCCAGGAATGACTTTTGGCGCATTCGGAGTCGGTTCAGCAGGAGCGCCCACTTTATAGACCGTAAATTTAACACCCTGCAATTTAATGGCTGAGTCAGGTACAGTGTTCGCATCACTGGCATCCCCGGTTCCTGCCGGTCCTGCGGCATCGTCAGTCAGTAAATATTTATGGATCGTCAAATCCCCTTGCGCGGGAGCGATGGGGGCGTCAGGTGCCGCGAATGCATTGAAGCCTCCCAATACTATTGATGAAACCATTAATACAGCGGCTATTAATTTCGTTAATTTCTTCATTTTTCTCATCTTCTTTCTTTCAGTGATTTTATTTTTTCAATTTGTCTGAGACAAACCTGATTCCTTCTGTAAGCTGACGCTTGTAAATCTCCAAAAATACAAGTGCTGATAACCCAAGTAATACGATCCCTATACTCACCACAGTATGAAGGCCGATCCCTCCTGCTTTTGGCATAATGGTCTCTCTGTAGTTTGGCAAATACAGCTCCTCGTCTCTTTTGTAAAAGGCTGGCGGCGGTGGATCGGTACTTCCTCGAATCGTTACTTTCCCTTGATCGTTGACCGTAAGAATCCAATAGCCCTGCGGCAAGTGGTACCCGTCGACCGTTTTGGTCTCAACCAACAGGTAGCTGCCTTCGATCAGCGCCTTGAAGGAAACCCTTCCTAAATCGCCGATGTCCAAACTGCTGACCGCTTCACGGTACGGCTCCTCCGATAGATCCCACCGCGTATCCGCAACATTCGGATCTTCGCTCCCAGTTGTATTTCTTTCTTTATATAAAGCAAACGCCACATTTCCTAACGGCTGCTGCCGCTCGTTTTCTTTAATGAAGGAAAAATCATACGTTGGGACTTTTTGGTTCTTAAGGTACGCCTCGCCATTCAATCGCTCATGATAGATGGTGCTATCCGCCCCAGTAATCAGTTCCCCGTTCTCAAAATATTCGATACTCGTTACCTTGTTGACCTTCGCGACCGGGTCCCAGACCAGCTTCACGACCCAGTGCCCATCGTGAGTCACATAATCATGCATTCCTTTGACTTCACGGACACCAACGATCTGCTCCTTGACTACCTCCGTCCGTCCAACCTTCGTCTCCAACGAATCATCCTCCGTGAAGAGACGCCCCGAACCCGAACTGTCGAAAGAATCCGCTAAGGTGTTTCCTGAGATTTTTTTCCAAGAACCCGTGCCAAGTTCAGCCGTTTCATACCCGCTGGACCCTTGGTATAAAAAGGTTTCAAATTTGAAACTGTCTGCTGAATGCTGCGTGATCGGATTCAGATCTCCATCTACTTTAAAAATCGGGATCTTCGTCAATTTCTTGTTTTTCAGATAGATTCCCTCAGGGCGAACATCAGATCCGGCAGCATTTTCGTAAAAGGAATCCAACCACTGAGCAGGTCTTGAATCGACATAGCCAGAAAAACCAGACTGCAGATTTCCAGACGGACTCACTAACCAATGACTCGTACGATTGGTACTAAAGGAATGATTGTTCGGCAATTGATACCCGTCATAGGTTTTTCTTTCAATAAAACTGTATACTTTATCCGGTGCCAGATTTATTGGCGTACCACCTGCATCAACCAATTTCCCCTCCGCATTTGTCGTGTAAGGTGAGCCAGTCAGCTTGTTCCAATTATTTTTGTAACCAGTTGCTAATGGATTGTTATGGTCTTTTTTTGCATCCGTTACCTTATCCGGACGATCAGCTTCTGGTCCAATGTACTCATATACGTCGAATTCAACTGATTTTTCATCGTCTGAAGGCATCGGATCATTGTTTTCATCTACTTTATAAATAGTGGGTTCAACATCAAACCGGTTCGGGATCGCCCAATAATCAACGGCGGTGCCTTCCGGTCGGTATTTCACCCGACCTGTTTTTTTGGTCCCATACCCTTCTACCCAGTCAAAACCGCTTGGATTTTTGATCTGAACGACCCAATAGTTCTCCTCAACAGGAGGTACTTGGTAATCTGGATGGGTATTTTCAACCTCGACCAACGCCAGTTGCGCCCCAAAAACGGTACTAAAAACCAATCGCTCATCCCGTATCCGTCCGAGCTCATCGGTAGTCAATTCCAGATCAGGCAACGGGTCATTGACTGTCGTTGACTTAAGTGAATTATCCGAATTTACTACGACACGCCGCCAATAATCAGCCGCGATATTTTCTGGTGTAGGCGGATGCGTCGCGCGATCTGTACCTGATTTATACATGAAACGATACACCTTGAATGTCACATGGGCACTCTCTGTCCTTCGCAGCGGCTGACCATCCATTCCTAATTTATAAAGCGTAAACGGAACATCTTTATCCTTTGTATAGTAAAGCTTCAACACCAGTTCTGGCTCTCCTGCAGCGGTGTCCGTTACGTTGCCATTCGGTTTTCCGTGCTGTGCGGTGAAGTTGGCATTATAATAATGCGTCACTTGCAAATGGTCCAACGGCTGTCCGTAAACTTTATCTCCGACCAGTCCTGGTTTTTCCTCTGTAACGATGCGCTCAAAATGACTGATATTTGACCCGTCGAAGCCTTCTTTTTGTACCCAATGCTCGACTTTATAGGTGACTTCCTTGTGGCAGTTCCAGACGACCACGGTAGCGCCTTGACTCGTCGATGAGGCAAGTGTGAATTCGTCGGACACGATCGCTTGGGCCTGGTTGTTCCAGTTTGGCGAGTCTCGCTCACTGAATCCGGCAGGTGCCTTGGTTTCAACAAAACGGAAGGTGTCCTTCAATGTGTTCCCAGAGACACCTAAAATTTCAGCAACATCGATCTTGATGATGCCGGGAAGGAGCTTGTCCCCTTCCTCGTCTCTATACGTATAATCCGCAGTCGTGAATTTCTTTACGGGATTTCCAACATCTTCCCACGCTGTCCCGACTTTTTTCTGCAGCTTGAACTCGGCACCGTTGATCCCGATGTAATCCCCGTTCTCTGCGAACAAATCTGCGTCTAATTTTTGCAGCATCACTTCTGTTTTCGACAATTGAATATGCGCATTCGGGTTTTTCAACGTCGCTTTTGATGGATTGGATTTCGGCATTCGTTCCGGTGTCGTTCGATTGAGCGTCAACGCACTGTGGGTGTAAATATCCGCGTTGTTGCTGACTTCTCCCGCTGTTTCCGGCGGATAACGCACATTCAAGGTAATGTTGTAGGCAGCGATCGAGCCGCCGATCGCATTGCTCTCCCCATAGGTTAATGTGAAATAGCGCTCCAACAAGTCTCGTTCGTTTTCAGTATAGCCGCTTCGCTGATCACCGATCGTCGCCGAGGCCGCCTCTACCGCAAATTGCGGAATCTGGTGCGTTGCCCCATCCTTATCTGTAAAGTTTTTCCCTGAATATTCCTGATCGGTCTGATCCTGCAGCCGTTCCTGCTGATTGCCGGTACGCTTCATGTTTCCAAAATGCAGCATCACTGTTTTCCGACCCGCACCGTCTTGATAGATCCCATATTGATAGGGCTGAGACTGCACACGGTCCTTAAAGTCCGACTTGCTTTCTCCCGCCTTTTGCTTCAGCAGTGTAAATCCCGTTTCTGCTTTTGGCCGCAGTGTCCCCGTATCTCCAGCATTTCGGTAAACAGGTCCTTTGCCATAATCGGCCAGCACATAGGATTGATACGCGATCGTACTTGATGGGATTCCACCCGTTTGCGCCTCCAAGTCTGACGCCGACAAGCCCATCGGCAAGTTGATCAGTCCGCCGATCGTCAGCTCGGTAACTTCTGCTCCCGCTGGCAATTCGTCTTCGATATATCCACCATAGCTCGCTTCGTTGCCTTGGCTGCTGATGTCTGGTGACCAAATGTCGGTATAATTTTTTCCCCATTCGTGCCAATTTTCTGGTTTCCGTAAGGGATTGTCGCGATAGAAGCCTTGGTATGGATTGTCTTTTCCTCCATTGACTTTGTAATCGACCTCATCTCCTGAAAGCTCGATATTTGCCGCTTCATTAAAGCGAATCCCCCATTTTACCGAGTTTTTAGATGTGGACGTATTGTACTTAAACGAGAACCCGTTAGACGCGTTCAAATCAGTGACGTCAAATTTGATGGCTTTTGTGATTGGATCATCGTTGTCGTCTTTTCCGAAGGTCACGGGAAACACGCCGGCCGTTTTCACAAAATTTGAGAGCATGCCTGGGAAATCCAGTTCTAACTCAAGGGGTGTCAGCGATGTTTCCATCGCTTCAAATTGAATCTCTTGGGTGTGGGTACCCGTCTTTTGCTGGATACGGTACCGGTAAAAGACCGTTTCCTGATCATCTGTAACCTCTATCCAGTCCGTACTTTGCATGTACCAATGATCATTTTCCTTAGACGCCCCGCCTATTTGAGGAATGTCGAGGGCGAACGTATCTCCCTTGATCATTTGATCAAGTTGGACTTTGAATGAAAAGTCATGGGCTTGATTGGATACTGCCGCGACAGTTTCGGAGACTTCTTCTCCTTTCGCGTTGCTGATCCGCCACTCAAGCACCTCGATTTGATTGGAGAGATTCGTTCTTGCTTGGCGTGCAGCCGCTTTGGCCGGTTCACGGGATTCTGTCTCGCTAGTTGATGGAGTCGTTTGTGTTTCTTCTGATTCATCCGCCGTTTCTTCTACGAGTGTTTCATCCTTACCCCTGTTGGAATCCTCTGCTTCAGGAAGCAGCCGATCCGCGGATGTCTCTAACGTATCGTCGGATTTCTGCAACAAATCCATCGTCGTTTCCGTAGTGGATTCTGGGATTGTTTCAGCAAATACAGGGATCAATTGGGAGACAATGACAGATAAAAGCAGCATAAGCACAGCAAAAAAACAGCTTATCTTTTTCATCTGTATTCCTCCTTTCGTTTAATGGACACCTTTTTGTGAAAAAATGAGCTAGGTAAATGATTCAAAAAGTTCAATGTAAGAACAAAATCCTTACTTTCCTTTTAATTTCTCCAATGAATACTAAGATAAGCAATTAAAATAACGTTGTTTACTTTTTGCATAAAAAAGAGAACCTATTTACTAAGGAAATCTTGATTCAAGAAATACAAACTTAATAGATTTATTTATTTACTTGTACATAACCGATGAATTTCTATTTATATTTCCAATAGCCTCTCGGGATAATCACAGTTTTATTTTTAATATAAATTTATTTGAGTTACTTTTTAATTATTATAATATACAAACTATGCTAATTCAAATCTTTTATTAATATTAACGAAATAGAATAAACAAAAAAGAAACCACATGTTCCTTATAAGTCTCTTTTTTATAGAAAATCAGGTAGACCTCACGTATTAAAATAACTATACATGTAATGAGATAAAACTATTTTTTTATTTTAAACAGTATTTATGATAAAACAGAGAGAAAAAAGAGAGGATTAACGATCAATCTTACTTATTGTTAAATAACAATTCTTTCTATATCCTAATTTTTTTAATTTTATTAATTGTTTTCTCAATTAGTTGACGCCTTTCTTCTTGATTTTTTCAATTTTAATAGCAAAAAGAATGTATTTAAAGAAATACAACAAAAAAACGATCAGGGAAAATCCCTAACCGTTTGTTTTTTTAAGCCAGTCGCTCTTTAAATTTTATACATAAGAAATACCCGATCCCGCAGCCGACAGCGTTCGAAAAAATATCCCAAATATCGAAGGTCCCGATATAGAATACATATTGGATCGTCTCGATTCCGATGATCGTCGTCAATGCAATGACCGCCGCCTCCACTTTGCTGGCGCGAAGGCCATACAAGCAGCCCAACGGAATAAAATACCCGATGTTCAGCAACAGCTCGATGATCTGCTGCCCATTATTCAAATACAATTCAAAAGGATTCAAATTAAACGAATGATAGGCTCGTGCTTTCGTAAAAAGCATGATGAACAACAGTAAAAAATAGCAGCTATAAAAAAGATACAGGTAGATACTCCATAGCTTTCGCTGCTCCCATTGCCAATAAAAGAGCCACAAACTCAAAAAAATAAAGAGCCACAGTGCCTCATCCGTGTATTCAAAGCGCTGCGCCATTCGGGCCAAACGAGGATAATTCTGCAACGTCGGCATGACCAAGGTATAAACCATCCCGTAGCTCAGCAGCAGAGAAACCACGCCTGCAATGATCTTCTTCACCTGATCCCCTCCTATCCTATAACAAATAAGTATAGCGAAACCTCGCAGCGGCTTCATTAAAAAGGACGTATCCCAAGAAAAGCTTAAAGAAACGCTGCCTCGCTTCACTCGTTTTCTTCGATTTGTTTTATCGCGAACCTTCTATTATATAAGAATCCGCTTTCCATTTCAAATCGCAAAATGACTTCCCCTCCCCCCAATTTGACCGGTTTTTGCCCAAAATAGCCGTTTTTCACCCCAAAACAGGTCATTTTGAGGGTCCTGCGGTCATTTTGCGATTTGCCAAATTTTTCTCGCTCCTTTACCTTTTAAGCAACGGCCGGAACAATTCTTAAAAAGAAAGGGAGCGATACACATGAGGATGCAAGATCTATCCCTCAACCACTATCAGCTTTTCCATTTAAAAGTAGCCACCTTAGAAAACCGCATCATCTGGTATTACCAATTAACACAAAACAGCACCACAACGATCAAATATATCTTAGCCCTGCGCGTTCGGTATCAGCTTGGCGCAAAAGAATTCGCCTACGTATTGAAAGACCTTGTCCGTTACCTTTTTATGAACACCAAAGCGACCCGCACCATGAAACGCTTTTTCTACTATTTCCAAGACTATTTCCTGGCGCCCGAGTGGCGGGCATTACGCGTCCGCGTCTTCTCCGTTACCACATACATTGAAAAAGCCCAGACCTTTTTCCACTCTCTACTGTCACACATACGCCCCGAAGAAACCAATGAACCTTGAAATGGAAGAAAAATAAAAGGAAAGGATGTGCCTAACAATGACTGAAACGACCCATTTAGTGACGACCTTCAAAGATGGTGCTGGCCGCACACACGACTGGACCTACAAAGAAGTCGACACCAGCCTAACTCCGCAAGAAATGAAAGACGCTTGCCAACTACTGACCAGCCTTGATCTTTTTGAAAAAGATGGCATAAAGCTGTTTGATTCTATCGTTGTAGGAATTTTGGTGACGATCAAAGAAACCCCGATTTTCGATAGAGAGACCGATCCAGACGAAGATTCTCCTCTGGAAAAAGAAACAGAACTGCCGCAGAAAATTCTCGAAGCCGCATCAGAAAAAAGCCCCACACCTTCAATAAGACCGAAAGAACGGCCATCCCTGCCAACGGTTGCTTTGGCCTCATCTATAAAGAGCCGATCCTTACAGAAGGATTCGGAAAAGCCAAATACTTCCAAACAGGCGGCAGCAAAACCAATCAAGAAAACGAACCCGCGAAGAAGAAGCTTGGCGCGTCTATTCCATCGTTCACAAAATAAAAACGACCCGAAGCCCTCTGCAGAAGAGCCGGATGGCTGATCCCATAGGCACAAAAAGCTGCCTGCGATCATGACCCTCGCAGGCAGAAAAATCCGATTGATTCAATTGACTCACTCAATACGCGCCGCTTGAGGTAAGCATGACTTTAAGCGTCTTGACGATCAGCAAAAGATCGGCGCGCGTCGTGCGTGTCTTGATATAGTGAACATCCAATTCTACCATTTCCTCAAAATGGATGTCGCTGCGTCCAGAGACTTGCCACGCTCCCGAACAACCCGGCTTCACTAGCAGTCGCTGTTTGTCATACTGACTGTATTCCGCAACCTCTCTTTGCAGCGGCGGTCTTGGACCGATCAGACTCATTTCCCCCTTGATCACATTGATCAATTGAGGCAGTTCGTCTAAGCTGGTCCGTCGAATAAATTTGCCAAAGGGCGTGACTCTAGGGTCTTCCTTGATCTTGAACATCGCTCCTTTGACCTCATTTTTGATCAAAAGATCCGTTAATTGCTCTTCCGCGTTGACACACATCGAACGGAATTTATACATCCTGAAGGGTCTGCCATTCCTACCGATACGCTCCTGTGCGAAAATCACAGATGCGCGCGGTTCTTCTTTATGTATGCGATATGCGACCCAGATCATCACTGGAGAAATCAAAACAAGCCCGAAGCAACTCAAAAAAAGATCCATTGCTCGTTTTACGAAAGCATATCCTTTTTGGCGTTTGAGCTTCTTCTTATCGATCCAAGTCCGCTCTAAAAACGCCGGATCGTCATAAGCTTCATTCTTTGTGTGCCCACTGTCCCAAAGCGACTTTTCTGCCTTCATTACTCATTCCTCCAACAAACTGATCCTTAAAACAACTTGAACCGCGCCATTCGCACTGCCTGATAATTGGGTCGAACGACAGGATCGCCATTCACTAGGTCCTTCGCCATCTGCTGCATGTCCCCGACCATCTGTTTCCCGCCGATTTTCTGAATCTCTCTATACGCTTCTTTCATAAAAAAATTTCTATTTTTCAAACTGTGGGCATCTGAAGCGACCATATACAGCATTCGATGCTCCAGCATCTGTCTTGCCGTCTTCTGGATGTCACTGCCAAATACCCCCACGATACTCGGCGCAGTCAACTGCGTCAGCGCCCCCATCTCAAGAAACGGCAGCAAGCGGTTCGGATCCTGACGAAACACCGAATTCCGCTCAGGGTGAACGATGACTGGAATATGCCCTCGATTCAACAGCGAATAAAAAACTTCCTCCGTATATATCGGCACCTCATGCGTCGGCAGCTCCACTAAAAGATAGGTATCGTTCAAGTCCGTAAACAGCAGCTCGCCTTTTTTGATTTTCATCAGCAAATACTCCGTCAGCCGAACTTCTTGCCCCTCCAATAACGTCAATCGCAGTCCCCGGCGATCGATCTCCTGTTGCAAAAACGCCACATTTTGAATGATCTCCTCTGCGGGGTTGTTGTATTTTCCATTATTGTGGTGGGGCGTGCACATCAAATGAGTGATTCCCTGACTGATTGCTTTACGAACCATTTTCAGACTTTCTTCTAAGTTTTCCGCGCCATCATCTACCCCTGGCAAAATATGACTATGCAAATCAATCATGCGCTACTCACTTGCTTCCTTCCGTTCCGTAATAATAATACGAATCTTCGCCTTGTTTTTTCCCGTTATAGATCACACCGATGATCTTCGCCTGGACCATATCCAGCAATTTCTTCGCTTCAATAATCGCTTGTTTTTTTGTCGCACGTTCGCGAATCACTAAAATCGTCCCATCCACATAGGCAGATAAAATTTGCGCGTCCGTCACTGTAACGACCGGCGGCATATCAAAAATCACCAAATCAAATGAGTCTTCTAATATTTTGACCAGCTCCTGCATCCGCTGCGAACGTAAAAGCTCGGAAGGATTGGGGGGCGTTGGTCCACTAGGCATGAGGTACAGATTTTCAGTGTTGGTTTCAATCAGTCGATTGTCGATTGCTGAACTCCCTTGCGTCATGTACACGCTCTCGCTAGTGAAGCTCCCGCTTACTGAATTCCCTTCTGTCAAATAATTGCTTAACCCATTCACATTCGGAATCTTAAAGCTCAAGGCGACACTGGGTTTTCTCAGATCCGCATCCACCAGCAACACACGACTGCCTGTGTTGGCAAAAACGATCGCCAGATTCGCCGCGGTGGTCGATTTTCCTTCTGAAGGTCCAGAAGAAGTGATCACCAAGGATTTTATTTTTTTATCTGCTGAAGAAAATTCGATATTGGTCCGAATTTTTCGATATTGTTCCGCCGTTGTGGAAAAAGGATTGATCGCTGCGATCAAATCAACGGGTGCAACTGTCTGTTTCTTTTTCGCCATTTACCGTCTTCTCCTACTGTCCTGAATTTTTTCTTGCCAAGATGCTAAACTCGTTTCCGCTTACGTGACGTCACTGTGCGATTGCTGATCGGACGATTGACCTCTTCTTGCGTCTTCACGATCACGCCGCGGTTTACCACTAGATCCTTTTTGCTGATCTGGGACACTTGCCCAAGAATCGGCAGCCCCAGCGACTCATCAATGAAGCGCTCATCCTTGACGGTTTTGTCCAAAAGCTCGATCAAGAAAGCCAAACCGACACCCAACATCATGCCAACGACCGCCCCGATCAGTAAATTCAATTGATTGTTTGGAAAGATCGCCTTTGAGGGGACGACGCCCTTCGATGTGACCGTCACTTTACTGACCTCCAACACACCCTCGGCCTTTTTTTGGAAGTTCGCCGCGGTCACATTCGCGATCCGAGCAGCCTTACGCGGCTCTGGCGAGGTCGCGATAATGCGGAACATTTGCGAATTCTGCGCCTGCTCCACTTCGATGATTTTTTTCAGCTCGTTATTGCTGTAAGTATACTGATACTCATTCTGCAATTCCTTTTGGACGGCATCGATAACGATGTCGCCCTTGATCATGTCTTTGTATGTATTGATCAGCAGCACGTTGCCGTTGATATCGTTTTGCAGGTTGATGTTGGCCCCTTCTGCCTGCTTATTCTGGACGATTAATTGCGCCGCCGAATCATAGATCGGAGTGATCAGGAAAAAGGTGACGCCAGCCGCCAAACCGATCCCCGTGATCGTCATCATAATGATCAACAGTGCTTTCTTTTTCAAAATTTGAAATAATTCTACTACGCTGATTGTCTCTTCCATCTTTTCCCCTCCACTATTGCGCCTTAAACAATTTCTTTTGGCGAATCCCTTCACTGATCAAGACAAGCAAGATCGCCAGAACAGTGGATGCCAGCCCAACAAATACAAAACTCAGATCAAACGCAGTCACATACGTTGTCACAAATTTGTACAACCCTTCCGATGCGATCCCTAAACGATCGATCACACCGCTAAAATAAATCGCCATCGGCAGCACGATCAACATCAATCCTGCGCCAAAAAAGACGATACTGCTCCAGCGAATCCGCCGATGCTTCATTTTCACCATCAGCAACAGCCCCGTCAGCAACAATAAAAACGCAACTGTCACTAAGACAGAAATAAGCGTCAACGACGAACGGAACCCCATGACTTTTCTGCCGTATTGCAGCAGATACGGGATCTCGATAAAGGCCGCATAATTCTCCGTTGCTCTATCCGCCAAATGCGTCACATTCTTTTGCGTCGTCTCATCGATCGGAATATTTTTCTGCTGCGCGTACTGCTGCACATTGTTCAAAATATTCTTTTTGATCTGCGCCTCCCCCTGGATCTCAAAAGGGACCTCTTGGTAGATGCTGCGAATGTAATTCTCTACATTGGCAGAAACGACTTTCTTCGGTACCACATCCGACAAAACCTCCGGCGGAATATTGCTTCCCCGCCCTAGATCCTGGATGCTTTCCGTCATATCCTTGCGAATCGTCTCCACATAGCCCGTGCGACGAACCTGCTGGATCATAAAATTCTGATTGAACAAAGTCATGCGAATACAAATCAGCGCAAGCGATGCAAATAGGAGCAAAGACCCGATAAAGGCCAACAGCCATCGGGGAATATTTCGTTTTAAATGAGTCATTACTAGCCTTCCCTCCTCACAGTTGCCGTAGTCTATCCTTAGTCCTCGCCATCGATCTTAGGTCCTGAAACAAATTCCCCGATCGCAAACAATCGGTCATCCGTCAATCCCAGACTGTCGATCGGATAGCACGTATAAAGAATCAGACGCCGATCCTCTCGCTGATAGATCATCTCATCAATGACCTTGTCTTTTTTATTCCGCACATCAAGCTGATTGATGCGGTACGTATAATTTCCATACGTTGTTTGAAGCGTAATCTCATCGCCGACCTGTGCCGCACCCAATTTTCCGAAATCATCGACATTATGCCCGCCGATCAAGGTAGTGCCCACTTCGCCAGGATAAACGGAGCCCATAAACTGTCCCGCCCCTTCACGCAAAATTTCTTCGGTATCTCCAAAATATAAAGGAACATTCAATTGCAGACGCTCTATCTTCACTTTGCCATATAACTGCCCGCCCACCGGATAATCGATCTTGCTCGACGATAATTCGTTTTTCGCGTTCATCACGATCTTTTTATTATTCACAGCCGTAAATGACTGTTCTGTGGCCTCAAAATTGGGGGTATCTGTTAATAAGAACAATTGGATAGAAGACGTCACAAATTGTATGACAGGTTTTCCTATTACATAGATCAAAGAATAGCCGAAAATCAGAAAGACGATTGGAGCGACGAATGTCACTCCAACCCGCTTCCATCTTGAAGACCTAAGCAAATTTTTTACGTCCCACTACGAATGCACCTGCTGCAACGAGTAGTAAACTTGCGAAGGAAACCGCACTAGTCACATACGTCGCGCCTGTTTGTTTCACAGCCCCGCCAGATGTGTACACTGTGCTCGTCGCTGGTTTCCCAGTCGAACCAGTTGCTGACCCGACATTGTTCCCAGTGATCGTGTAGCCGCCTGGATAGAATGTCGCAGTCAAACCAAGTGCATTTGCCGCCTTAGTAATTACGTCTTTTAACTGATTCTTGACGTTCAACGGCAATGCTTTGATCAATTGTTCAACAGAGTTAATAGTAGAAACATCAACACCAGAAGACGCTATGATCGCGCGTGCACTTTGGATCTGAGCAACGACCGTGTTCACTTGCTCAGCAGAAAGCTCATTTTGTTTCAAATAGTTTTCTGCATGCGCACGTTCAAAGTCTCGAACAGTAAAAGACTTCCCACCAATCGTCACACCTTGGTCTAGTTCCGACAAAATTCCTTGCTCATCCGCAGTAATCGCACCGTCTGCATGAGCACTCGGCCCAACAAACAAAATCACTGCAATGAGTGCAATGAACCCACTTACAATTTTCTTCATCTACATACCTCCTTTACTGAAAATCGACAAACAAAAAGTCATCGAAAATAACATTTTCGATGACTCTAGTATACTTTTTATCATTTATAAAAACAATAACTTTTATATTTTATTTTTAAAAGACAAAAACCCCTATTAAAACATAACTTTTACAACATTAATTGCATATTACTATTAATTTATTTGAAGGCATTCAATTCCTCAACCACCAAACAATTAAGTTTCCAACTGCAGCCTTTCTGTACATTTAAGCAAATAGTGATTAAAAAATAATTTTTTCGCCTGTTAATCACCTTTTCACCCACTACTGATAAAAATGAGAAAAAGATCCGAAAGAGAACATGACTCATGTCCTCCTCGGATCTTCTAGTTACGTTTATTTCAATTGTGTCTTCAATTCATCCTGTACACGTTTTAATTCCGCTGGATCCACACGCTGGTAAGAGACCCCATCCTGCATAAAGCCGGTCCCCTTCATCTGATCTGATTTAATGTTGCCAAACGCTGGCCGATAATCACCCATCAACGTCCGCATATCCGTAAAGCTCAAATCCGTCTTCACGTTCTCACCCATCGTAGTCAGAATTGATTGATAATTCGTCAATCCCGTCGTACTCAAAACCTGATTCGCGATCCCAGAAATAATCTGACGCTGCCGTGCCTGACGACCGTAATCCCCTTCAGGATCATCATAACGCATCCGAGAATACTTCAACGCCAGCTCCCCATCAAGCTTTTGCTTCCCCTTAGGAAACGTCGTCCCCTCATACGTAAACTCAAACGGATTATTGACCTCGATCCCGCCGACCGCATCGACCAGCGACTCGATTCCTTCCATATTAATAGTAATATAGTGGTTGATCGGAATATCCAATAATTTCTCCACCGTGTCCATCGACATCGCCGCGCCGCCAAACGCATACGCATGATTGATCTTATCCTGCGTATTATGCCCGACGATCTCCGCATACGTGTCCCGAGGCAAACTCACAAGCACCGACTCATTCGTCGATGGATTGACAGTCGCCACCATCATCGTATCCGAGCGCCCCTGCTCCGTCCGGCCAAGCGCTCCCGTGTCCACTCCTAAAAGCAAGACACTAAAAGGATCTTGCTCAGACAAATTCACCTGACGCTGCTCCGACCCATTACGTTTCACGGTCTCAAACGTATCATCCGCCGTCGACTTCACATCATAATACATCTTCGCACCTACACCCACAATCACAACTACGATCGCTACAAGAATCCCTAACAAGGTTAAGAAAACCTTCTTCGCTTTACTCGTACGCTTTACCCCTTGACGCCTACGCTTTTTCTTTTCAGCCATTTTATCAACTCACTTTTCAAAATATGATTAACAAATTATTTGCAGGTTTAACAATGACAATTAAATATATTTATTATTGACTAAGACTGAAACATTTTTTTTATTTTTTTTAAACTATAGAAAAAATCCTCAGCACTAAGTATTAAATATATTGCAAAGGAAATGGAATAAATAACGAAAGCTGAGATGTCATTGATCAAAACATTGCTTAAAACAAAAATAATCGTTATGATAGATTCTAAAAGAATTTTTTTCTTTATACTTATATCTAATGTTTTAACTAATAATAATTCTCCAATAATACACCTTAATGCTAGAGCTAGCAAAATACTTCCTACAGACATGAGGAGATTGTTAAACAATATCGCGGATATAAAAGATAATATTACCGAAAATACTAATGACAATATATTAGCATAGAAAATCAATTTCTCTTTTCTTATAGTCTTTAAATACGTAGTAATTAATAGTGACATCCTTCCTTCATAAATTATCATCGGAAAGAGTATTCCCATAAAAATAAGACTTTCTTTATATGATGGTAACCATATTTCTAAAATTTTTTTTACAGGAAGGAAAAAAATCAATAATGAGTATGAAAACGGTACAAAAATATTTCTCAAATATTTATATAACTCTATTAATTTATTTGGATTGGTTCTTCTTAGCAATGGGAACATGACAACTCCTACAGCGTTTATAAAAGTCATAAACATATTAGATATACTGAGTGTCAATGACAACTTACCAAAGGTTTCAACATCCCATTTAAATTCTACTAAAAGCCTAGATATGCCTATAATTAGCATACCGGCAATATTGCTTATCATTAAATTGCTACCAATTTTAATGTTGTCAAAAATTTCATTTTTAATAACACTGATATTCAATGGTTTATTAAACATTATATCCTTAAGCTTAATGAATCCCCATACTGTAACAATCATTCTAGAAATTATATCCAATAGAATCATTACAATATAGTTATCTCCGTCAGCAAGTATATAGATACATAAGAAGAATACATAAAAGTATCTATCATTACGAGATATTTGAGCATATTCCTTTATCCGATTTGTTGATTGAAAAATGTATATGATAAAAGTATTACAATTTCTTATAACGGACACAAAGGCTGTTAAAACCAAAATTATTGTTTTTCCTGGTGAATTGGAAAAAAATAAAACTAGAAAAATAATTATGATAGATAGGATATTCTCAAATATAAATAGATACCAAAACTGACTACCTAGCTCGGCATGATCAAGTTCAGCATAATCTTTTCCGCCGATTTTTAAATAGATCCCATCTAACCAGCCGAAGTGAAAAAAGCCAACATATGAAGAATAAAAAACATAAAGTTGCCAATAGCTATATTCTTTAACTCCAATAAATTTAGGAACAAATAAATTTAGCAATATTGAAATTCCCATAACAAAGAAATTTGCACTTACTGTATAATTAATGTTTCTTAAAATTTTTTTTGCTCTAGTATTCAAGTGGCCTCCCTCTTCCAATGGATCTTATATCCTCATTAAGCTTTCAAAAAATATACGCGAACTTCATTCTTCTATTTTATCTCCTATAGTAATAACACCTTTTTTTATTGAGAAACCAAATAAAAAGGTATACACACACTTAATTACAATTAATGTAACTACAGTACCTAATGAAACAATTCCAATCGTATAATTCTCAATTGATGATAACACTACCCAATAAATCAAAAAACCATAACAAATAATTGAGTAATTTGTTTTTCTATTTAGTACTCTTTTTTTGAAAGATGAATACCATCCTGAAAAAAAGAGAATTATAAAAAAGGTCATCATGCACATGACAATAAGTCCAAAATCGTGATATGGTCTTCTAAAAAAAGTATATATGTTTCCTTGTGTGATTCCTAATTGTCTCATCTCAAGATGAACACTTCTAGTATAGTTTGTCAAATCAAACCTATTCAATAAAGAGTACACTCCTGGAAATGTTTCCGCTCCAAAATGGTTTTCAACAACTAAAGGTGGATCTATAATATATTGATTAAAATGTTGTATTGAGCCACCAGCATAAGTTGATATATATTGAAAAAATGTTCTTGTAGTCTCTCTTCCAATCACATTGGTCGCAAGGTAAAAAAGTACCAATACTACAGGAACAAGGACAAAGGCTCTTTTTATATATTTAAGAGAAATATTCTTTGACCATCCTGTTTGGTACTGAAAAAGAATACAACTCACTACTAATGAGAACGCTACCCATCTAAGTAATTCCTGTCTTCCTGACCCCATTAATACTTTAATAGCAAACAGAACAATTGGAATCACATATGCAAAATACTTTTTTAAACTTATTTCTTTACTTAAAAAATTTTGTATAAAGGCAAAAGTGAATACATACCCAAATGCATCAACAATTTTAATTAATAGACTTACTAATCCGTTTAATGATGCTTCTGCTTCATATGAAGTAACATTTCTAAAATGCCATAATAAATTTGCGCCGTCGATATAACCACCCAGCGTAGCTAACCTTTTTATTTCTTGATAATATAAAAATATAGTTATCAAATCTAAAAGAATTACTAATAAAATTTTCCAATTATCAATAACCATAATTTGTAATTTCTGTTCTTTACTATGATAGTTTTTATAGAAAAAGAACATTAAATAATCAGCTAAAACTGCCATTAAAAAACCTAGTAACATTATAGCAAATGCTTTGAATGAATATTTTATATTCCAATTATAAATATTTAGCACTGCAAAAAAGGTACTTATTGCAAAAACTGATAACATTAAAAGGGATGGCCTAAAAATATCGTTTTTAGTAATACTTAACATTAAAAAAATTAGAAATACTTCTATGATGAATAAAAAAGAAATTAACATACTACCTCCAATTAAAATAATAAGCCGTTTAGATTCAATTATTCTCCATTAAATTTAAAAAAGCTGTTAACGAGTTTAAAATGCATTCATTCATAAACTCAGTTCTTTTAATATCAGATTTAAATGTTCTATTCGTAGAAATATTATGATTATGTAAAACTTGTATATCAGGAGAATACATTGTTTTCATTCCCAAACTATGACATTCGTAATCTAAAATTTCTGATTCATAATACATAAAAGTTCCCTCAAAAAAGGCAACTTCCCTTTCATTAATAAATAACTCTGAGAAAATGAAACAAGAACCATGAAGTGGTATATTATAATACGTATTTTGATAATCCAAAAAATTGTTCTTAATTCTTCTATTATAGACAAATCGTTTCAAAATTCTAACTCTTTTTAAATAACACTTTAGTTGGTTGGCTATTCTTTGCTTTTTTTTCTTTTGATAAATATTATGTAACTCTTGAACTTCTTTTAAAGTATAGTGATCTATTCTTTTAGGGTTTTGATGGATCCCAAGTGAAGTCGCATATACATCTGGTCCCAAAACTGCATATTTTTCACTTAGATATAAATCTTCTATTTTTTTTATAAAGTCATTTTGTTTAATTTGGATATCATTATTCAATACCACTATATTTTTAGGTTGATACTTTTCCTTTGCAAATATATATCCTGCATTATTCCCTTTTGCAAACCCAACATTTTCGGAGAGTAAAATCACATCAACATTATATACATTGTCATAAATTTTTCTCAATTCTTCACCAGAATTATTCGGTGAAGAATTATCCACAATGATAATACGCTTTTCTCCTGTTAAGTTCTGAATATTGTCGACACATGACAATGTTTCATCCGTTACAATATAATGTAACACTATAAAACAAACCATATAGTATAACGCCTCCTATTAACTTCACCACATTAAATATTTGAATGCTTCATTGTAAATAGCGACTTTAGAATGAAATATCTATTTAATGTGCTTCTTATTAAACTGCTCTTCAGAATTCGGTGTATAAGTTAAATAGTTATCTCCGTAAAGCTGTTTTAAGTATTCGTCATAATTACTGGGTATTAGAAATTTTTGATCTTCAAACATTACTTCTTTTCCATTTCCCCACCATTCTTTTAAAAGTATTTCTTTTTTATAAAGTGAACCCGTTATTGTTCCTATATATTTTGAGTTTTCAATAGAATTTTTTTTGTATACTTTATCTAATTTTTCGTATATACCTACTTGTGTATAAAGCTTGTTTATTCCAATTAGCTTCAAAAATTTTAAAATAAATTTATTTTTCGAACTATGCATATTGACAGTTTCATTATTTCCCATCGTCCATACACCTGCCAAAGCACGATATATATATATTTGAAAAAAATAAAGATTACGTACAAATTTTGAATTCGGTGTACCATCTAAAGGTAATATATCTACGACCGTTAATCCTAGATTATTGTTTTTAGGTAAATCCATCTTAATTCGTATTTCCTCTTTTAACAGCACTCTTGGAAAATAGCAATGTATTTCGGGATTAGTTTTATAACTTAAAATATTAAACTTTTTAGACCATTCTCTATTTGATGCCAACTCAATCAAATCATCATAGTCTTTTCGCGGTATTGCTACATCAGCATCGTCATCCCATGGAACAAAACCTTTATATTTTACCGCTCCCATGACGCTTCCCCCACGTAAAAAAAAATCCATATTATTTTTTTTACAAAATTGTCTTAATTCGAATAATGCTTCTAATTCTAAAAGTTGAAGTTCTCTTAATTTGCTCTTATCTTCCATACCTTGTCTCCTAATTATTTTCGTAAACAAATATACTAAAATTAAATTTCAAAAAAAATTTTTTCATACAAATAGACAATTCTATCCCATGAATAATCCTTCTTTAAAAAGCTGTTATCTCCTAATTCTTTTAATGTCTTGTTCCAATTTTCCTCTACGTCTAACTCAGTAATAAGACTACTTAACTCATCACTCTTTTTCCAATAAATAGCTGATTTCCGCCCCACTTCTCTGTTAAATCCAACATCCAATAACAGATTTAGTCTAGTACTCTCCATGGCTTCGAGTAATGACGGGTTAGTGCCACCTACTTCATGTCCATGTATATACGCAAAAGCATTTGCTCGAATATATTTTAGAAGCTCTTGATCATAAACAGTTCCAACAAATTTGATTCGAGAGTCTTTTTCAAAATTCGTATTATTTTTCAATTTTTTATAGAATTTATTTTTTTGAACATTTGTAATGATGACAAAATCTTTTGTAGTAATTGATTTCATAAATTCACGAATCATGATTTCATAATTATTTTCTGGAACAAATCTTCCAACCACTAAATAATAATCATTTTCACAAATGTTTTTTTGTCTAAACCATTCTCTCACCACTTTACTATTCTTCGTTAAGCAAGTTTTAGTTGACGTGATTCCATATGATATATATATTGTTTTAGGATTATAGTTTTTATATTCTCTATCAATATATTTTTGAATATTTTTACTATCACAAATAACTAAATCTGAGTTTTTAATCATTAAGCGTTCTGAAATTTTCCAATATTTCTTTATTGGATAACTCCATTTTTGTCTTAGCCACTCATGACCATCAGGATTTATAAATACTTTCCCATTGATTTCCTTAACTATTTGAGTAAGCCTTTGAATAAAAGGACCAATTCGACATGCTAAAATATAAAAAATTGGTTTTTCATCATTATTCTTTTTAGATAATTCTATAGCATACTTCAAAGCTAGTATGTCATAATAAATCGCTCTAGCTGGTCCAATATTAGGAACATCAATATTAAAGCACTTTGCGCCATTATGCTCAAAGTGCTTGTCAGTAATTCCTGATTTGGCTGAGTTTTCAGTCATGCACGCTACGTGGTACTGTATATTTCGATCAACTTGATATTCTGTCAGTTTTTCAACAAATGTTTCAAATCCTCCATATTTAGCAGGTATTCCTTTTGAACCAATGATGTAAACATGCTGTTTTCCGTCTTCCACAAAAATAACTCCTTAATAAGCTCCATCTGGCTTAATCATTACTTTAATTGTCTTAATTATCAAAGAAAAATCGTACCTAATACCTCTTTTCTGAATATACTCAATATCAAAATCAACCATCTCATCAAAATGAACATCATTCCGTCCACTCACCTGCCACAACCCAGAGCAACCAGGTTTCACAAGTAGTCGCTGCATATCATATTGTGTATACTCAGCAACTTCTCTTTGCAATGGTGGTCTTGGTCCAATTAAACTCATTTCACCTCTGATCACATTGATCAATTGAGGCAACTCATCTAAGCTTGTTCGACGAATGAATTTCCCAAACTCCGTCACGCGAGGATCTTCCTTCATCTTGAACATGGCACCTTTGATTTCATTTTTATCGGCCAATCCATTTAATTTTTCTTCCGCATCTACGCACATGGAACGAAACTTGTACATCGTAAATAATTTTCCGTTTCTTCCCACACGTTTTTGCGAAAAAATTATAGGTGAATTGGGTTCGTCTTTATGTATTTTATAAGCGATCCACAGCATGACTGGAGAAATGAAGATTATTCCGATCGTTGCTGCAATAATGTCGATCATTCGTTTAACGAAGTCATATCCTTTTTGACGTTGGATTTTTTCTTTATCGATCCATATTAATTGGGAATCTTTCCTCTCAAATGAAGGTTTCGCACTCAAAATATTCACATCCCCAAAAGTCTTTTCACTTTTCATTCCATGCTCCCCCAAACACAAACTACCTTATTTAAAGAATTTGAAGCGTGACTCCTTTATTGCATAAAATTCTGGACAGCAGACTTTGTCTCCATTGACTAGATCTTTCGCCATCTGTTGCATTTCCTCAACCATTCTTGCTCCACCGATTTTATAAATCTCTTGATAGGCTTCTTTCATTAGAAACGTTCGATGCCTCAAGTTATGTGCATCTGAAGCCACCATATAGAGCATATTGTGCTTCAGCATGAGCTTGGCTGTTTTTTGGATATCCTTGCCAAAGGTCCCAACGATACTTGGAGCAGTCAATTGCGTCAATGCCCCCATTTGAAGAAAAGGAATCAGTCGATTCGGATCTTCGCGAAAAACAGAATTTCTCTCGGGATGCACGATGACTGGCACATGACCATGGCTCATCAGCTCGAAAAAGAGCTGCTCTGAATACTCGGGAACATCACCAGAGGGAAATTCGATCAAGAGATAGGTATTCTCAATATCCGTGAACAAGATTTCTTGATTTCGAATATCCTCTATAAGCGACCCTGTGATACGTACTTCTTGCCCCTCCAGTAACGTGAGAGGAATATCGTTTTGATCTAGGATTTCCTGCAATTCATCAACTTTAGTTATGATTTGATTGGCTGGATTCGAATACTTGCCATTGTTATGGTGTGGTGTACACATCAAATGAGTGATGCCTTGGCTAACTGCTTTTTTCGCCATTTTGATGCTGTCTTCCATTGTTTGCGCCCCGTCGTCGACGCCAGGTAAAATGTGACAATGCAGATCAATCAACGTTTTCACCTTCTTGTGTTATTTTTCGGTTCCGTAATAGTAATAGCCCTGATCTGTTACATCTGTACTGCCGTTGAACACGGCGCCTAACACATTGGCATTTACCATTGATAACAATTCCCGTGCTTTTTGCAATGAATCCTTACGGGTATAATTTTCTCGAACTACTAGCATCGTCCCGTCTGCTTTTGAGGCAATGATCTGTGCATCGGTCACCGCAACGATCGGCGGCATATCAAAGATCACGAAATCGTAATCTGAGCGAAGCTCCTTGATCAGCTGGTCCATCCGAGTTGATCCCAATAATTCTGATGGGTTCGGGGATTTGGGACCACTGGTCATCACATACAAATTCGGGACGACTGTCCGTTGAACCGCATCACTGACCTTCATATCGGTGCTTAACACATTGCTCAGCCCAACGCCGTTATTCAATAGAAAGGTTTTATGGACAGTGGCCTTCCGCATATCTGCATCAATGAGCAGCACGCTTTGACCTGAATTCGCAAAGACAACTGCGAGATTTGCTGCTGTCGTTGATTTTCCTTCTCCTGGTCCAGATGAAGTAATGACCATCGTTTTTATTTGTCGATCCGCAGAAGATGCGAATTGGATATTAGTCCGAATCGTACGATAGCGTTCAGATACCGGTGAACTTTTATCTACTAATGTAATCAGACTCACCGCATGAGTCGTCTCTGATTGTTTCTTTCGTTTAGCCATTGTTTCCTCCTAGACTCTTTTGCGTCTGCGACGATCAAAAGCCATGTCTGTCTCATTATTTTTAGGTGTTTCTTTTTTGCTGAACATTGGTGAGGCTTCGCGACGAATCTTTGCATTCAACTCTTTTTGCGTTAATTCTGGAACATTCCCTAAAAGGGTCAATCCAAATTCATCGGTCAATGTCTTACTTTCTTTCACTGTGCGATCCAACATTTCTAATAGAACAGCTAGAAAGACTCCTAACATGATCCCTACTAATAACCCGGCGGCGATCGTCAGCTTCTTGTTTGGAAAGACGGGGTCGCTGCTGGCGACAGCTTGTGAAATGATCGAGATTCGATCGACATTTAATACATCCTTTGCATTCTCCTTGAATATTTCAGCCGTTACGTTTGAAATATTCGTTGCTTCTCTTGGACTTCTGCTAGTCGCGATGATCGAGAACATTTGTGAATTTTGATTTTGTTCGACTTTTATGGTCTCTTTCAGATCACTCGTACTTATTTTAAGACGATATTCAGTGTCCAATTTCTCGGATACTTCTTTTGTTACTAAGTCCCCGGTGATGATGTCCTTATATGTGTTGATCATTTGCAGGTTGGTATTGACGTCATTCGCATTCGTTGTTTCAGTTTGCGGCAAGGTCACTACTAGCTGCGCTTGTGAACTGTATTTGGGGGTCAAAATGAAAAAGGCTAATAGACCTGAAATCAAAAGGCCTACAAGTCCTCCTAGTACAATCAATCCCATTCGTTTCCTTAGTAGTTCAAATAATTGTTTGATGCTGATCGTTTGCTCCATAAGTTCCTCAACTTCCCTAAAGTTTTTCTTATTGTAATTGCTTTATAACTCTCCTAAACCCCTTTGAATAGCAGAATTAGTATATCAAAAAAAAATGACACGAATGTATGTCCATCCAAAACTTTATCTTCTTTTTTCGATGATTTTTTAAAGAAAAAGAGTTTTTATTTTGGAGGTTATAGAATACCTGACATTTTTATTCATTCAGCTTTCTATTTATAACTATTTAACACATCGGGTGATTTTTTAAACCATCGTTTGTTCTTTCATTATTAGAAACAAGCGTAATAATATAATCTAAAAAATACAATTGACGTTATCATTATAGTTCACTGACACACTAATATCAATGTTTATTTGACAATGCATTTTAACATAACTTTAATTATTTATTTACTTAAAATAAAAAGAACATAATTTATATTAAGCGAATATCGTCTATAACACTGTTCATTTTATTTTAATTTATAATAAATGCTTTGAAATTAAAGGTTTAGCTGTAGTAAATAATCGGATCATTTAATTTCCGTCACACTTGAAATATTTTTGATGAAATTTTCGCTATTGACATAGAACGAACTTTTTTTCTTCTATATATTAGGAGCACAAAAAAACTGCAAGCAATGAATCCTGTTACGGATCTTGCTTGCAGCTACACGAATAGTTAGTTTCTTTTTCTGTAATAGCCTATCCCGATGACTGCGAGAACAAGGAGTGCACCAACGATTAGAAGGATTGGTCCTTTTGTTTCTCCAGTTTTTGGATAGTACCACCATCCCGGCGTATTGGGTTTATTTGGCTGTTTTGGATGGTTTGGTTTATTTGGCGTCCGGTCATTCTTCGCCGTTACTTCGATCTGCACTGGTTTTCCAGCGTGGGAAGCTTCGACTGTGAATGCAAGTTGTTTTTCGGACAATCGATACCCTGATGGGGCCTTGGTTTCTTTGAAGAAGTAGGTCCCTGGAGCCAAATGGGTCACTGTTAATCGGCCATCAGTTCCTGTCTTCAAGTTTTCTTGCAGAACGTTTTGATTTTCATCCAGCAGCTGGAACTCTGCATTGCTTAACTGATTGTTCTCATCAGCTGCATCGACTTTGGTCAATCTCACTCGGCCTTGATAATTTTCAAACTCGCCTAAATCACGAACAGCGGGTTTTCCATTTTGCGGATAGATCGTGAATTTGTGTGTGGTCGTATCGAGAATATAACCGTTTGGTGCTTTCGTTTCTTTCAAAACATACTCGCCGACGCTCAACCCTTTGGCATAAAACGCTCCTTTGCTGTCGCTTTTAAGGATGGTTTGTTTTGTGCCCTTTTGATCGGTCGTCTCGAGTGGTTTATCTAGATTATTCGCTTTGAACAATTGATATTCTGCTCCAGCGAGTCCTTTGCCGTCACCAACTTTTTTCCCTGTAATCACCGCTTGATAATTCGCGATGTTAAGAGAAATGCCTTTTGCTTGCGAATTTTCTACTACAAAATAAATCGGCTGGCTGCTGAGAACATAATTTTCGGATGTTTGTGTTTCGATCAATTTGTAGCTGCCGTCTTCCAGTGCTAGATTGCTTAAATCAATCGTGCCGTCTGTTTCTGGCTGCAGCTTTTCTTTTACGAGTTTTCCAGTGGTCGTTCCATCATCGAAGTATAGAGAGAAGGCGACTTTTGTCAGATCTAGGTTTCCATCCTTTTCACCATCTGTTTTCTTCAGCTCGATGTTTTTCCGTGCGTTTTGGAAATCACCCGCGTCCACAACATAGGAGCCGTCTTCGATCCGATTTTCATGATTTTGCGCATCCGTCATCGGCATCGTTTCTGGTACGCGATCAGGAATCACGAAGGTCATTGGGAAGGTGTTTACCAAATACCCATTGGGTGCCTTGGTCTCCTTCACATAATAGGTCCCTGGTGCCAAATCCTTGAAAGCAACATTTCCTTTTGAATCGGAAACGATTTTTGTAGGCTTTGTATCGCTGAAGTCTTCGTTTGTGTAGAGCGTGAATTCCGCTCCAGCGAGATCAACCATTTTAGAATCGTCGTTTAGATCGTTGCCGACTTTATGCACGCGGATCGTTCCACGGTAATTCGGTACGTTATCTGAAACAGCAACAACAGCTGGTTGTCCCTCAGTTTCTGTTGGGATCGTAAAGTCTAACGCTTCACTGGTCATCACGTAGTTGCCATCTGGCGCAGCTGTCTCGACAAAGCGGTAGCTGCCGGGAGCCAATCCAGTGACCTGAACAAGTCCCTTTTCATCTGACGTTGCGGTTTTTCCTTCAACGTCGCTTCCATCTGTGCGGACAACTTTGAAAGCTGCTCCTTGTAAGGCTTTGCCTTCGCCATCTGTTTTCGTCAATTCCGCGGTCCCTTGATAATTGACGAAGTGATCCTTCACTGTCACGACCTCAGGCTGACCATTCGCAGTTTCTGGCACAATCACAGGAACAAGCGTGGTATTTTTTACGTAGCCATCGGGCGCATTTATTTCTTTAAAGGTATAGTCGCCTGGTGCTAAATCATCGAAAACGACTTCCCCATTTTCGTTGGAGGTAGCTGTCCCGCCGACTGGTTGATCGTCACTGTCCAGCAATTCAAAGACTGCATTTGCCAGCGGCTGATCATTGGCATCGGTTTTGATCAATTTGACAGCGCCTTTGTAATCCTTGAAGCTGTCTGGAATCACCACTTTTTGCGGCTGCCCTTCTGCGGATTCAGGGATAGTAAAGGTGACCGTTTGATCATTTAGCAAGTAGCCATCGGGCGCCTTCGTTTCCTTCATTGTATAGTCGCCAGGAGCGAGCTTATTGATAGTGACTTTTCCCTCTTGATTCGAGCTTCCTTTACCGACTTCTTTCTCACTACTATCAAAGACCGTAAATTCTGCATTCTCCAATGGTTGCTCATTTGCGTCGACTTTTGTCAGTTCAACCGTTCCTAGATAGTTTCTCAGACTTAGTTTGCCATCCACATTCGTCGTGACCGTTTCTGGTTTGCCGGAGGCTGTAGTCGGAATCGTAAATTTTATTTTTTGCGTGTTCACGAGATACCGATTTCCATTTGAAACTTCTTGGAAATAATAATTTCCCGGAGCTAAGCCTGTGGCTGTTACATTTCCATCGGAATCAGAAGTGAGATTCTTTTCGGTCACTTTTTCTGGTGTTGCTGAATCGGTATACACGTCAAAAGCAGCATCTTCTAATTTGTTAAACGTAGTGTCCTCTTTATCTTCGGCTTCTTTGTAAAGTACCGCAGATCCTTGATAATTGACATTTGCATCGCCGGAAATCGGAATTTCCAAAACTTGCGGTTCGCCTTCTTCTTGATCCTCCACGGTGAATGGGATCTCTTTGGTGTTTAACAGGTAGCCGGAAGGTGCGGTTTTTTCAACAAACTTGTATTTCCCTGGAGACAGTTCGAAAGCATTGACGCTGCCGTCTAATTTGTCTGATGTGAAGAGGCCGTCTGAACCGGCACCCTTGCCCAGATCTGTGACAGGCTTCCATTCGTTCGCATCGTTTTGCTTGGATAATTGATACTTCGCATCAGCTAATGGACGTCCTGCTTCGTCTTCCTTACGAAAATGCACGCGTTCTTTATAGTTCTTGAAGGGTGTTTTCTCATCGACGACAAGCTTTTGATCGCCGCCGGATTCGATGGACACCGCTGATTCACCTTGATTATTGGTGACTGGAGTCGTGAATCGAACCAGCTGATCGTTTTTCAAATAGCCGGAAGGTGCTTTCGTCTCCTTAAAGGCATAGGTGGTGCCGGGTTTTAGATTATCAAAGACCAGGTAGCCATCTGAACCCGTGGTCACTTCATCGCCAATCGCTGTTTTTCCTTCAGCATCATAAAGCTGGAACTTCGCCCCTGACAAAGGTGTCTCTTTTTGATTGGTGAGATAATCTTGGCCATCGACTTTTTTAAATCGTGCAGATCCTTGATAATCGATCAACGCGTCGCCATTATTCAATTCAACAGTTGCTGGCGCCTGATCCCCTGTCGAAACGGCATCGATAACGAATGTAAATTCCTTACTATTTAAATAGTAGTTCTCTGGCGCTTGGCTTTCTTTTACTTTGTATTTTCCTGGCGGCAGATCCGATAATTTCAGCTCTCCGTCGTTAGCCGTTACATAGCTGTCTTGATCTCCGTAGTCACTGTAATCATCTGAGTTCAATTCAGCCCGCTGCACGTTAAATCGGGCATTTCCTAAAGCTTTTCCTGATTCATCGCTTTTCTTCAATAATGCGGAGCCTCGATAGTCTTTCAATTGCAAGAGTCCATCGGAAACAACCTCATCATTGACAAACACACTGCGTGTAGCATCGCTGTTTTTCTTGATCTCAAAGTCGATAGGCGTCAAATTGATCTGATACCCTGAAGGAGCCGAAGTTTCTCGAATCCGGTATTGCCCATCTCCCAATCCTGAAAGATCGAAGCCTTCCGAAGTCGGAATAAAACCTCGCAAGAACGCATAGTTCGGGTTGGTCGCCGTTCCATTGTTCTCATACAGACTGAACAATCCGCCAGACAAGGCATTTCCAGCAGCGTTTGTCTTTTTGAAGGTCACGTTGACGGGCTCATTTTCAATCGTGGTCACTGGCGTGTTGCTGCTCGTATCTGCATAGACCCTCTTTCCCTCCAACAATTCTGGAGAGATCGTGTAACCGTCAGGTGCTTCGATTTCCTTCACGTAATACTCGTAGGCAGAACTGGTGGCGATCAGATTTCCGAAAGTCGTCAGTCCTTGATTATCTGTCGTAGTCTCATACAAGACGTCGGTTTTATTCGTGCTGGTGTTTTTTCGAAGCAGCTGTAAAACCGCCCCTGGAACAACACCGCCGTTGCCGTTCACCTTTTGAACGACCACTTTTCCTTTGGAACCGAAAGCCGTTCCGCTAGAATCCTGGATCGTTATTGGGAAATCCTTATGAGTATCTTTCCCAGGCAATTCCTTCCCTTCACTAGAGATCGACGCATCATTCGCGACCGTTTCAGTACGAGAAGTAAAGTTCGGCTCTGTCTCATACGCCAATATATACGGTTTTTCGATGACTCCTGTGAGGTATTGATCCTCTTGGTTCGGATCTTTTTTCTCTTGGATCTCGGACATGTCTAACACAAAGCGCTGCTGCCCGGTCGTTGGGTCCGTCGTGACTGTTACTTTATATTGGTCACTAGGGACTAGCTGATCTTTTTGGACCGTGGTAGCATTCCCGGTTCCTGAGTACTTCCCTGTATACAGCTTGAAGCTATCTCCTTGAATAATCTGATTGGCACTCGGATTGTCTTCGATCTTCACATTCGCTAAGAGGGACTGATTGGGGTTGATAGTAACTGCCCAGTCGACTTTCCCATTTTGAGTATTGTAGTTTCCTTCTTTTAATGCCGATTGTCCGCCAAAGGCAATTGATACCGATGCCGGCAATTCTTGCTTGTTCCCTGTAATATCCACCGTTGCGACATTGTTATAGGTTGATTGATCGTACACGATTTGGTTTTTTAAAGATGTTTTGAATTGGATTTGATAAACCATCGGTACATCATCTGCGTTCCAGCCGGGAATGTAGTTGCCGTCTTTCCCTAATTGGATAGCCAATGTCCCTTGCTGATCCTCGGCAGTCGGTACTGGATTTGTGACGGTCAAATAATCCTGACCTACTTGATTTCCTTGGTACGGACTCTTTGTCGTCGGTTGGAACCTGCCGCTGGAATTGATCGTTCCTCGCGTGACCTCCAACGAATCCGGCTCATAGACTTGATTTCCTGTGATCGGGTCAGTCACCGTGAATTGCGATACCCCTAGATTATTGTAGTTCGTCACGATCGTCCATGTGATTTCCTTCGTCACCGGATCATAGCTGCCCGATTTCATCCCTTGATTCACTTCTTGCGTACTCGTTTTGAAATCAGTGGTACTGGAAGATTCATAGGGCTGTCCATTATTGACAAAATTTGCCGTCATCGTGTTTCTGTAGTCAATGCTGGTATTCTCTACTGCATCATCAAATTGATTGTAGGTAATGTAATACTCCATTTGAAATTGGTGGGTCGTCTTCGCATAGGCATTTTGAAACTTCACCGTGAAATTGGTATAACCAGATCGTGTCTCATTCAGGTTCGCAGAAACGACGTAATCGGCTGTCTCAGGATCGCCGATCGTACTTACGACCTCGCCATCGGTCGCTACAAAACGAAACGCACTCGTCAGCACTCGATTGTTCGCTGACACATCGCGGATTACCACACCCGCATCTGCCTCTGAAGTGGCTTGCTTCACTTTGGTCGGGAAGCTTGCGTAACCTTCATCGGTGTAGCTCATTTTATCGGTAAAAAGCGCATTCTCCATCTCGTATTTGTTTTTATTGATATCGATCACATAGCGCGCCGTTTTTGTTCCTACATCGATGGTCGGCTTGTTCTTTATCACTACTTGCTGCGTAGGGGTGTTGGTTACTTCTGTTGTCGGAGGAATCGTATTCGTTTTCGCTTGATTCGAAACCGTGATTTGATTATTCGATGCCCCTGAAACAATCTTATTGACCCGTGTCTTATACGAGATGTTTATTGCTTTTCCTGCTTGAACGTTATTTTTAAAGCTTACTGTAAAAGGATTCGTCGTCGTGTCGATCGTGTAGTCTTTCGGATCAAGGGGCGCTCCGTTTACAGGATTCCCTCGACTGTCGAAATTGACCGTGTACACGTCGAAGCTATTCGGCTCAACATCCATATTGGAAGAATAGGTATCGGAAACGACCGTGTCATTTGCCAATTCCTTTTGTCCGTAGTTGTAACGAATCAGCCAACGGTATTCTTGGTTGATGCTGTCGTACCCGACTCTTACTTTTTCTAACGCTTTTTTATAATTGAGTTGGACCGTCGCAGAAGCAGGCAGATTCGTGCTTCCACTCGTCAATGTCACATTGTTCGTGATCGGCACAGTCCCGCCATTCGTCGGCTTGACAGCATCTTTGATCGTGGTCGAGTACACGACGCGATACGGGCGATCGATCGTGGTATTGAATTGGATCGAACCATTATCTGCAACGGTATACGTACTCGGATCAAGCGGCGTCGTTCCCGTACTTGTTACATTGCCGTTAAAATCAACCTCTAAAGGATAGATTGCTACGGCGCCAAGATCGTCCTTATTAAAAGTGACTTGATCTGGAAATTTCTCTGTTAAGAGCGGCTTCTCTAATTCTGAAAAGTCCTTATTGAAATCGACATCCCAATAAACCGTATTTGGGTTGTTCGGGGTATCCGTATGCCCGGCCTTACTGATGGACGCTCCTCCGGTTGGTTTGATTTGAACAATAAATGGTGGAATATTGGTTTTACTCGGATAAATGATCGTCGCTGGACCAGGCTGCGTGATTTTTTTCGTATCAAAGCGGACATCGGCCGTGACCGAGCCTGTTTCTGGCGGTAAGAAATTTTGTCCCTCTTGCTGAGTGAAGGTGATGCGCAGCTTTTGTGTCCCTGCATCGAAAATATACCTTCCATAGACATTCCCGTCACCGTCCTTCAAATCCCCTTGAGGAGAAGGTGTCGTGATGGCCAAGCCTTCTGGAAAATCCATCTCATAATAATCCCCTGAGACCATCTCTGTTCGAACCGCGTCTGGGATAGCAAAATCCAGATTGAACTGGACGGTTGAATTGATGGTTGGCGGATTTGGCTCGAAGTTCAGCTTGATGTTTTGAACAAAATTATCACCGGGTGCATAAGTAGAAAACAACTCGTCGATTGACCCGGGCGCTCTAGGCTGTGCAGGCTCAGCTGCTGGAGCGGCACGTTTCTTTTCATTTTTAGTCGTTCCTTCTGTTTTTGATGCTTCCGTAGATTCTTTCGTCGCATCGCTTTGACTGCTTTTCGTTGATTCTTTTGATGCGGTCGTTGAAGACGAAGCGGATTCTGTTGTACTCGTTTCGGTACTCTCAGAGGCAGTGGTATCTTCACTAGACGTATCTGCTTCATCCGGCAAGGCTAATTGAAAAATCTTTTGATCCGCTTGGTAGAGGTCGACCGTTTTATCTGGCCCACGCGTGATCGACCCAAGCAGAATGAGCTTAAATTTATTTTCCCCTTTGACCAGCTTATTGAAGGTCAACGTATAGCTGCTGCGGGCATTCTTAGTCTCGACGGTGTAGTGGCCGATCGGTTCCTTTTGGTCATTTACGATGACCTTCTCTTCCGGCTTGCTGTCTGTAAGTTTGAATGACGGGCTCATCTCAAATGTAATGGCTTGTGTGTTTTCAGCAGAGCTCGTGACTTTTCCGTCCAACTGCAGTTCAGTCTGATTCTTCGATGATACCTCATCGTTGAATTCACTTGTCTTCTCGAATGCTAGTTGGTTCGTGACCGTGTCAGAATCTTCTGTGCTTTCTGGATTTTCTGCTTTCTCTGGAATCGGTGCGGATTCCGTTGGTACGGTTTGCTGCGGATCGCTGGTTATCGACTGGACGGTCGTTCCTTCATTCACTGACGTTTTGGCAGAACTCTCCGTACTTTCGACTGCAGACGCAAGAATTGGTGACGCAACACTCCCAAATAGGCTGAGCAGCATCCAGGCGCTTACCCATCGTTTCATAGTATCCCTACTTTACAAATTTTTCTAATGAATCCTTATTCCTTTTTAATAGAATGAGAATGATAGTTATCGTATTATCCTATGTTCATTTTCTCTTTACAAATAATACAACTCAGAATGTTCAACAAAATTAATTTATTTACAAAAAACAAATAAACCAAGTTTTCTTAACACGGCATTCTCATTTTTCGGTTTGCGTTCGTCCATGCTAACTTGAAAATTTTTCTCATTTGATGGAATTGCCTCTAAGAAACCATAAAACCCATTTTCGATAGAAAAAATTTTCTTTTTGAGGCGTTCATTTCAAAAAACTGCAAAAAACCATTTACAATGGAAACAGATTCTGTTTATAATTATTTTAAATAAGAGGATGTCTTTATGAGTTTTTTCAGATTTCCTTTTATCAATTACGAGAAAATTTTCTCACTATCAAACAGGAGGGTTCATTCATGTCATTAATTGGAAAACAAGTGGAAGCATTTCAAGCACAAGCGTATCGTCAAGGGAAATTTATTGAAATTTCTGAGGAAGTATTGCAAGGCAAGTGGTCTATCGTATGTTTTTATCCAGCAGATTTCACTTTTGTGTGCCCGACGGAATTAGAAGATTTACAAGATCAATATGAAAAATTACAAGAATTAGGCGTTGAAGTTTATTCTTGTTCTACTGACACTCATTTCACTCATAAAGCATGGCACGACACATCCGATGCCATTGGCAAAATCAACTACACAATGATCGGTGATCCATCCCATCATATCTCACGCATCTTTGACGTATTAGATGAAGAAGCAGGTCTGGCACAACGCGGAACCTTCATCATCGATCCTGACGGCATCGTTCAAGCAATGGAAATCAACGCGGACGGTATTGGCCGTGACGCGAGCGGTTTGATCGACAAGATTCGTGCAGCGCAATATGTTCGTACCCATCCAGGCGAAGTGTGCCCTGCGAAATGGAAAGAAGACGGCGAAACATTGAAACCAAGTTTTGACTTAGTTGGTAAAATCTAGAAGCACCAGTTCCACATTGTATACATGCGATCGAACGTTTTTTTTCTGATTGAAAAAGGACCTACACTTAAATGAATGAGGAGCGGCTATGTTAGATAACGAAACGAAAGAACAGCTTAAACAATATTTAGCGTTATTAGAATCAAAAATCGTTTTTTCTGCCAGTTTAGACGAATCTGAAGACTCAAAAAAAGTGGAAGATTTCTTGACTGAAGTCGCAGCGATGGACGACAAGATTTTGATTGAAACAAAAAAATTAACGCGGACACCTAGTTTTGAGATCAATCGCGTTGGTGCAGAAGCGAGCGGCATCGGCTTTGCAGGATTGCCAATGGGGCATGAATTCACGTCCTTTATCCTTGCCCTGCTGCAAGTTGGCGGACGCGCACCAAAAATTGAAGACGCAGTCAAGCAGCAGATTCAATCCATCGAAAGAGCATTGACCTTTGAAACCTACGTCAGCTTAACGTGTCACAACTGCCCAGACGTCGTGCAAGCCTTGAACATTATGGCTGTACTGAACCCCAACATCTCGCATACCATGATCGAAGGCGGGATGTATCAGGCAGAAGTGGACGAAAAAGAAGTCATGGCTGTACCGACTGTTTTCTTGAACGGTGAAGAATTCGACAGCGGTCGGATGACGATCGAACAAATTCTTGAAAAAGTCAGCGGACCAATGGGTGCGGATGAATTTGCGGATAAGGAAACCTTCGACGTGTTAGTCGTTGGTGGCGGACCGGCTGGTGCCAGTTCGGCGATCTATGCAGCTCGTAAGGGGATCAAGACTGGAATGGTCGTAGAGACCTTTGGCGGACAAGTACTGGAAACGTTGGGAATCGAAAACGTGATCGGAACACCTTACGTTGAAGGCCCGCAATTGATGCGTCAAGTAGAAGAACACGTGAAGCAATACGACGTTGACATCATGAAGGGACAACGGGCGAAAGCCATTCGAAAAAATGATCTGATCGAAGTGGAATTGGAGAACGGTGCACAGCTGACCGCGAAAACGGCCATCCTTTCAACAGGTGCACGTTGGCGCGCCATCAATGTCCCCGGAGAGAAAGAGTTCAAAAACAAAGGGATCGCGTATTGTCCTCACTGTGACGGCCCTCTATTTAAGGATAAAGAAGTGGTGGTTATCGGCGGCGGAAATTCAGGGATCGAAGCGGCGATCGACTTAGCTGGGTTAGCCAAACATATTTATGTATTGGAATTCTTGCCTGAATTGAAGGCTGACCAAGTATTGCAAGAGAAGCTCTACTCATTGACCAATGTCACGGTGATCACCAATGCAGCCACAAAAGAAATCACCGGGTCTTCACACGTAGAAGCATTGACGTATACGGACCGTCTGACCAATGAAGAACATACCTTGCAAGTAGAGGGCGTCTTCATCTTGATCGGATTGATGCCGAATACTGAGTGGCTTACTGGCTCTGTCGCTTTAAGCGATCGTGGTGAGATCTTAGTCGACAAGCACGGTGCCACTAACGTAGAAGGAATCTTTGCGGCAGGCGATTGTACCGACAGCGCCTATAAGCAAATCATCATTTCTATGGGTTCAGGGGCTACTGCGGCTCTTGGTGCCTTTGATTATTTAATCCGTAACACTTAAAAAAAGAAAACTAAAAAACAATCCCCCCGTCGTTCTTCCCTAACAAAGGAACGACGGGGGGATTTATCTATGATCATGTCTTATACAAGACTTTCTTTCTGCAAATCCATATAAAGCAAAATCTTAGCCATTTTCTTTGAAGTGATTCTGCGAATGTCTCGTGGAATGAATTGATGGATTTCATCTTCATTGTATCCAACTTGAAATTTGGTTTCATCAAATAACAACGGACGTCTTAATAAGCTTGGATGTTTTTCAATAATCTCCACTACCTCACTCAACGGCAACTCATCAAAATCAAGGTCTAATTTCTCATAAACTTTGGAACGTGTCGAAATAATTTCATCTGTTCCAGTTTCGGTCAATGCTAGAATTTCTGTGATCTCCTCAGTGGTTAACGGCTCTGACATAATATTTCTTTCCTCAAAATCCAACCCATTTTCTATAAGCCATGCTTTGGCTTTTCTACATGAAGTACAGCTTGCTGAAGTATACAATTTAATCATTTTACATACACCTTTCCGCTTAATCATTTTTTTAAAGTAACACGAGTTATTCTACACAGATAACGATACAGCATTTTTTGGTGTCTGTTAACCAATTAAAATTTCAAAGTGTCAAAAAAAGACATTTAGACGTCTTCGTTTGTCTCTTTTTATAACTTAAAATGATACTTGGTCTAATGAAGGGGTGTCTGCTAAACGATAATCATTCTAAGACACCAAGCGGTTTTCGTCTTTATCGTATCGATAGTTCCATAACAAGTCTCTCATTTCTCGGAAACAACTACTCAATAATTTCTATAATCCAGTAAAAGTTGATTGTTGGAAATAAAGTCCCATTTTTTATTATTAATAGCAGAAAAACAAATAGTTAATGTATCTTCATAAATGATATTCAGGTAGAGCAATTGATAATCATTCTGTTTATTCACAATAAAAACGCAAACTTCATAAAAATGATTCTCTATCGTCCCTCACCGTTTAGTTTAAAAAGGAGTAAAGAAAGACTATTTAAACAAATTAGTTGAAATTCACCAATTCTCTTTTTAGCGACCTTTTCGATTGGTTTAAAAATTGATTTCGTGGTCACTTTTCATATCCCATACGATTCCACTAACCTGTTAAAGCAGGAAGTGGCACTCGCCGCTACTTCCTGTTCTGTGGGGCATTTTCGATGGGGCTGAAAATGTTTTATTGTCTCTTCGCATACGATTCCACTAACCTGCTGAAGCAGGAAGTGGCACTCGCCGCTACTTCCTGTTCTGTGGGGCATTTTCGGTAGGACCGAAAATGTTTCATTGTCCGTTCGCATACGATTCCACTAACCTGCTAAAGCAGGAAGTGGAACTCGCAAAAGAACCGCTTGAAATCTTTTGATTTCAAGCGGTTCTTGTTTGTTGATTGATTAGCTGATGACTGTCACGGTTACTGAGCGGCGGCCCCATTGGATGCATTGTTCTACGGTCGGGAAATGGCAATCGATGATGTTCCCTTTGATTGCGCCACCTGTATCTCCAGCGATCGCAATGCCGTAGCCGGATACTTCTACCATTGAGCCTAAAGGAATGACGCTTGGATCAACGGCAACGACTTGCGGGTTTTGACGTAAGTCGATCCCCATCGCTGTGAAGAAGGTGTTGACAGATTCCGCACATGAATATCCCGTTGATTCCATTTGCATCGTGCGGCCGGATGTTGTCGGCGTACTTGGTGCGGCTGGTTTTGCGGGTTCTGGTTTTGGTTGTTCACTTGTTTGTGTCGTTGATACTTGTGCACTTGATGCAGGCGCAGAGGCTTTTGAAGCTTCCGTTGATGCTTGGGCTGCTTTTGTAGTAGCTTCTACCTTCGCTTTTTCCTGTGCCTGAGCAGCTGCGGCTTGGGCATTTTTCTCCGCTTTTTCTGTTTCGGCGGCTTTTGCAGCAGCAACTTCTTTGGCTTCTTTTTCTGCTTTTTCTTTTTGAGCTTTTTCAGCCGCTTGACGCGCTTTTTCTACTTCTTTGTCTTGGCTGATTTTCTCTAAGCTGGTCTTATTATCGGCTAACTCTTGTTTTAAGTAGGCCATTTTATCGTCTAGCTTCGCTGTTTCCGATTCAAGACTCTGGCTGTCTTTTTTTAATTGGGCTTGTGTTTTTTCTTGTGTTGTTTTTAATTCTGACAGCGTGTCTTTGGCTTCGCCTAAACTGGCGACTTTTGTTTTTTCCGCGTTCTGGATCACGGACATCGCAAATGCACGGTTCAAGAATTCGCCAAGGTCTTTTGATTCTAGTAAGGCGCTGATTGAACGATCGGTCATTCCGCTCACTTGCGCGGCCTTCATTCGTTCAGCAATGGCTTCTTTCCGCTGCTCGATCTTTTTCTCCGTTTCAACGATCTCAGATTTTGTCTTTTCTAGTGTTGCTTCATTCTGACGGATCTTTGTACGGATATCGTTTACTTCCTGGTATTTCTCATTTACATCGCTCAAGGCGATCTGTAATTCTCCGCTGATTTTGTCGCTTTGACGAGCGATCGCGGATTCTTTTTGGTCTAATTCATTCAGTGACTCTGCCTGTGCAAAGACTGGTAAAAGTACGTTAGCACCCAACAATAGCGTGGCGACGAACCCAAACGTTTTCTTTCTCACTTAAAAAGTCCACCTTTCTATTTACCCTTCGTCATTATACGAAATAATCGGCGACTTTTTATGTCAACGATATTACATTTCATTACAAAACGACCCATGTTTTAGTAACATTTGGTTTATTTTGATTAAAAAGTCAAAAAAAGTTTGGCCCCTCAAGGATCGAAAGGACAAACTTCTGTCATATTTTTGTAACATTATTTTTTCCGCAGCTCTTTAGATAACTGACGGATCTCTGTTAACGGACTCTTTAGTTCCTTGGATTTCATATTAGGGAAGCTGTTTAAAAAGCGGCGTTCCTGAAAATTCAACTTCGGCAACTGTCTGCGCCACTCCGGCTGTTCTTTGATTTCTGACAACCACTGGCGGTTTTGCAGGCGTCCCTCTGCCGCCACCTTCAAATCTCCGATATCTGTACGGAGCTGCTCTTTTTTATCTTGGATCGTCACACTCATCTTCGTCATCGCTTGTCGCAGTGACGCTAAGTTGGCTAGGGTGAAGCCTAAGTCAAAGCTCGTGAGCATCAACAAGAGCATCGGTAAAAACATGCCAAACCGTTGCTGCCAGCCAAATACTACCTGCATCAAATAAGGATTCAGAATCCGCACGATGAAAACACAGGCCAATCCCCAAAAAATCGATACTGGAACTGCTACACGACCATTGATATTCAATGGGACTTCTTTATAATCCCACAAGGTTAAATGAAAAATTTTCTCTAAAAGGAAGCTTGTGAGGTATTCCAATGCGGTGACCAAAACCAGCGCAAAGAAAAATAGTAATACGATATTTTTCTGATAGGGTTCGATCAGGTAAAGGACCCCTACGACCCCAAAGCCATAGATGGGCGTGATCGGCCCCAGCAGGAATCCTCGATACATGAAATGTTTGGCTTTGATCGAACAGTAGACCGTCTCCCACAGCCAACCGATAAAGGAATAGCAAAAAAATAATAGCACGACGATTGTAAAAATTTGTTCCATTTTTCCCCTCCATTCTGTAAAGGCCCCACAAGAGCAGCCCTTCTTGTTCAGATTCTGTCAGTTTATTTGCACACCGTAAAATGACAGCTTTTTTATTAAGAACTAGTTCCAATTATTCCATGGATGAAAAGAAATTGCCAGTTTCACGAGAAAGAAGCCACCGTTGTTTTCATAGTCGGTCTGTCATTATTTGAGAAGGCTCTGAGATCAACGGCCTTATTATGGAAGAAGTCCGTTGTTTCATAGAGTATATTTGTCGGAGTTGTTTGACAAATACGTTACAATGGAAGGGATCCTATTTTCGATAATGATCTACTATATATATATTGGAGGAAGTCATATGTTTCAGCTTTTACGTTACGCCAAAGATTATCGCAAACAGATCATCCTTGGCCCATTTTTCAAATTCTTAGAAGCCGTCTTCGAACTGATCCTGCCTCTATTCATGGCTCGATTGGTAGATGAAGGGATCGCCCAGAGAGACCAGGGCAAAGTGATCGAGTTGGCGGTCGCGATGTTGGGCCTCTCCATCGTCGGATTGCTTTGTGCACTGATTTGTCAGTACTACGCGTCGATCGCGTCTCAAGGCTTTGGGACTGTTCTGCGGAATCGACTGATGGAAAAGATCAACAGCTTTTCCCATAATGAATTGAACCGTTTTGGTACAGATACATTGATCACCCGTATGACGAATGACATCAACCAAATGCAAGGGGCCTTAGCGATGCTGATTCGTTTGGTCGTCCGTGCGCCCTTTTTAAGTATTGGGTCCGTCATCATGTCTTTTTATATTGATTGGCAGATGGGGATCATTTTCTTGATCCTATTGCCGTTGTTTTGTTTGATTCTTTTTTTGATCATTCATTACTCTGTGCCGCTGTATAAAGTCATTCAGCAGAAGCTGGATCAGCTGAACCAGCTAGTGACACAAAATTTAAGTGGTGTGCGTGTGATTCGGGCATTTGCTCGTACGAAAACAGAAACGGATCACTTTAATGAAGAAACAGAAGCTATTTCGCGGCTGAATCAACGGGTCGCAAACATTTCTGCCCTTCTTTCTCCTAGCACGACCTTGATCATGAACGCCGGCGTGGTGGCTTTGCTTTATTTTGGCGGCTTCAAAGTCAATGTTGGAAACTTGGAGCAAGGGCAAGTCTTGGCGCTGATCAACTATATGAACCAAATGCTTTTAGCGTTGATCGTTGTTTCTAACTTGGTGGTTTTATTCACACGTGCTGCAGCTTCAGCAGCTCGATTGAACGAAGTTTTCGCAACAGAAACGACCTTAGAGGATACCGGTACGATCGCACAGCCTGATGAAAAAGCACCATTGATCGACTTTCAAGCGGTGGATTTCCGTTATACCGAAAAGTCTGGGCTCGCGTTGCAGGACATTACCTTCACATTGCAGGAAAATAAAATTTTGGGGATCACCGGGGCGACGGGCAGCGGGAAATCTACATTGATCAGCTTGATCCCACGCTTCTATGATGCCTCAAAAGGCACTGTTCGTTTTGCCGGCAGCGATGTAAAAGACTGGCATTTGAATAACTTGCGTTCTGAAATCGCACTTGTCCCGCAAACAGCGGTCTTATTCAGCGGAACGATCCGCGAGAATCTCCAATGGGGGAAAGCCGACGCGACGGATGAGGAGTGTTGGCAGGCATTAGCCACGGCACAAGCCAGCGAATTTGTCGAGACGCTGCCTAAAGGATTGGATACTCCCATCTTAGAAAATGGGAAAAACTTCTCCGGCGGTCAGCGCCAACGCTTAACGATCGCTCGCGCGCTGATCCGCAAGCCAAAATTATTGATCCTGGATGATTCTCTTTCTGCTTTGGATTACCAAACAGACTTGGATCTGCGTCAAGCGTTGAAACGTGATTTGGATTGCGGCGTGATCATTATTTCCCAACGCCTGCGTTCGATCCAAGATGCAGAAACGATCTTGTTGATGGACAATGGCAAAATCGCGGCGCAAGGACCCCACGAAACCTTATTGCGGGAATCGAAACTTTACCAAGAACTGGTACAATCCCAAGAGGAAGGAGGGGTTGCAGAATGATCAAGAAGAAGAATTTTTTCCACTCCTTAAAATTATTCGTGCCTTACCTTGCAGCGTATCCAAAAGAACTGATCGCTGCGATCATCCTGGGAATCGCCAGCGGGGTCACCTCCGTCCTGATGACTTATTATATCGGGGTCGCTGTCGATCAAATGGTGGATCAAGGCGCCGTTGATTTTACCCGGCTTTTCCATATTCTGCAGTTGTTTGTCGGAATCTTTTTAGTGACGGTCGTCAGCCAGTATTTCATTCAACGTCTAGGAAATACGGTTGCCTTTGATTCTGTCGCGAAATTGCGGGAAGAAACCTTCACTCATTTGAATAAATTGCCTTTGAGTTATTATGACCAAAGCTCTCAAGGGGATATCGTCAGCCGCTTCACGAATGACATGGACAATATCTCTACAGCGATCTCGGCTGTCTTCAACCAAGTATTCTCCGGCATGACCGTCGTCTTGGTTGCGCTAGTCTTTATGTTTTATCTTAGCCCTATTTTGGCACTGGTGGTATTGGTAGCGACACCGATCATCTTCTTGATCACCTATATCGTCGCACGGACCTCTCAGAAATATTTCACCAGCCAACAAAAACTAGTCGGATCGATTTCTGGATTTATCACAGAGATGGTGGGAAATCAGAAAATCGTGAAGGCATTCCAACGAGAAGACCAAAATCAGACGAATTTTGAAGCGTTAAACCAAGAACTCTACGTTCGTGGACAAAAAGCACAGTTCGCTTCTTCCTTGACCAACCCTTCCTCACGCTTCGTGGATCATTTGGCGTATCTGATGGTCGGACTTGTCGGAGGATTATTGGCACTGAGAGCAGGAAGCAATGTAACGATCGGGATCATCTCCAGCTTTACGATCTACTCGAGTCAGTTTACAAAACCCTTCATTGAGCTTTCTGGGATCACGATCCAGATCCAAACGGCGATCGCTGGTTTGGACCGGTCGTTTGAATTGCTGAAGGAACCGATCGAGCAAGTGGACGATGCCGATGCACGTACACTCTCAGGCGCAAATGGCAACGTGATTTTTGATCATGTGGATTTTGCCTATCAAAAGGACCAACCGTTGATCGAAGACTTTAATCTGACGGTTGAACCGGGTGAAACCATCGCCATCGTCGGAAAGACCGGTGCCGGGAAATCGACACTCGTGAATCTTTTGATGCGTTTTTACGAAGTAGACAAAGGAAGAATCCTGATCGACGGGACAGATATTCGTCACTTTACACGGGACAGTCTGCGCCAACAATTCGGAATGGTCTTGCAGGAAACATGGTTGATGGACAGCAGCCTGCGGGCAAACCTGCGCTATGGCCGCAAATCAGCGACGGATGAAGAAATCTATGCCGCGTTGAAGGACGCGTATATGTATGACTTCGTAATGCGCCTTCCAGATAAACTCGATACTATCGTCGGCGAAGCAGGCATCAAGCTTTCAGACGGGCAACGGCAGCTATTGACGATCGCTCGAACCATGATCAGCCGTCCATCCATGCTGATCCTTGATGAAGCCACTAGTTCTGTCGATACATTAACGGAACAGAAAATTCAAAATGCCTTTCTTGCCATGATGAAAGATCACACCAGCTTCGTGATCGCTCACCGGCTGTCAACGATTCAAAACGCGGATCAGATCCTCGTCTTGGACCACGGACACATTCTTGAAGTCGGCAGTCATCAAGAACTATTGGCGAAAGACGGCTTCTATAAGAAATTGTATGAAGCACAGTTTTCAAAAAGCTAATACCTATAAAAACACCTCAAAGGCGCACGTTGCTGTAGCTCCTTCGAGGTGTTTTTTTTGCTATTTTATTTCACGTCTCGTTCTGAGACAGTAAAAAAGGGAAGATGAAGGCTCATCTTCCCTTTTTCTAGTTAATGTTTTAGTTTTGCCCGACGATAGACGGTCAGAGACAAAAGACTGAAAATCAGAACGAGTATCCCTGAGATCAAAAACCATTTCGCGATCCCCATTTTTTCTGATAAAGGACCCGCCAGCAATAAGCCGATCGGCATCGCCCCAGACATCACACTTCCAAAAAGTGAGAAGACGCGTCCAAGTTTTTCAGGAGCGACCGTTTCCTGCAAGTAGGAGGTGAAGGGAATGTTGTAGAGATTTCCAACGGCACCCATCAGCATACAGAAAAAGACAAACATCCAATAGCCGGTCACATTTGCCGGCGCCAATCCGCTGCCGATAAACGTGATCGCCAGCCCGACATTCGACAATTGCGCGATCACTAATTTTTCACGCCACTCTTTCTTCAGACCGATCAAAAAGGCACTGACCATCATGCCCACCGCATAACAAAATTCCACCACGCTCGCATAGCCTGCGGACAAATCAAAGTGAACATTCGTCATCAAGGGAAATAAGATCCCTAAAGGCAAGTAAAAAATCATGACGAAAAATGAGAAGAACATGACCACCATCAACGGTGGATTTTCTTTAAAAACATTGAGTCCATCCTTCAATTCCTTCAAATAATGATGCATGCTTTCTTCCGTTCTCGGAATCGTCGGAACCTCTACGATCCATAAAGTCAGACAGGCAACGACCGCGCCGATCAGATCCGTCAATAGGATCAGCCACAACGGCATCGCAGCAAACATCATCGCTCCCAAAACAGGTCCCAGCATGAAGGCCCCCGACTGTAAAAACTGGTTCCAGCTATTCGCTTTGACCAGCTCCTCCTCCGGCACTAACAGAGGCACGATGGCTTGGATGGAGGGCGTGTGGAAGACGTTTGCTAAAGACCGCAGGAACAACGCGGCGATCACGACTAGATAGCCGGGGTTGCCGAACAGAAACCAAAGGGACAATCCCATCGCCACCAGCCCCATGAACAAATCGGCAAAAATCACTACATACTTTCGCTTCAGCCGATCTAGCCAGACTCCGACGAATGGCCCCAAGAACAGTTGCGGCAAATACGAAGACAGCCCCGCGACAGATAGCATGATCGCCGATTTCGATTCATTGGTCAGCCACCAGATCAAGGCGAATTGAACGGCGGAGCTTCCGATCAGAGAGACCGTTTGTCCAGATAAAATCGTTAAATAGTTTTTTCTCCATTGTTGTTTTTCCATAATAGCTCCTTTGTTTGCCGTTTGAACAAACAAGAAGTTCGTCAAACGTTGATTATTTGGCGATTCGATTATTTCTCAAACGCATGGATGCGCACATCGCAATTCCTCCTTTTTAGTTGAGCAGTCCTAATTCCGCTTTCCATGTCAGCAGACGCTTCACAGATTGGTCTAATTCTTTCTCACTGTATGTCCCTTTTTTGATTGCTTCCAAAATATACGGGATCTGTGTACTGTAACTGGATGATAAAATCATATCATTGCCTGCCTGCAGCGCCTGAAGCCCCGCTTCCTCCTGCGAGATAAAGTCCGCTAAGCCCGCCATATCCATATCATCTGTCATGATGACTCCTGTAAAGCCCAGCTCATTACGGATGACATCGTGGACAGGTTTTGAGATCGACGCAGGTCGGTTGCCGTCGATGGCTTTTACAATGTTGTGGGAAACCATGATGCTGTCGGCTCCGGCTTTGATCCCCGCTTCAAAGGGCAGAAAATCATTTTTTCGCAAATCCTCCATTGAACGGTCATCCGTGACGATCTCCACATGAGAGTCACGATTGTTCCCATATCCGGGAAAATGCTTCAAGGTCGAACCGATTTTTTGTTTTTTCATTTCTTCGACGCTTATCTTCACATAATGACTCGTCCCTGCGGCATCCATGCCGATCGTCCGATCATAAATAAAGGATTGCGGGTCAGTCGATACGTCTGCATCGGGAAACATGCCTAGCTGGATGCCTAGTTCGCGAAACACTTGTGCTTTGCGATCACTATCTTTTATGATACCATCCCAGCCCTCTTTTTGGTATAACGCTTGCGGGCTTTCAAAAGCTGGCGAGACGATTTGGTTGCGACTCAAACGGCTGACGCTTCCGCCCTCTTCGTCCGAACCAATGAATAAAGGCACCTTGCTGGACTCTTGGTAGCTTTCGATCGTTTGTTTGATGTCGCTTTGCCCTTTGACTTGCATGTCGCGATCAAATAATAGATAGCCGCCTAAATGAAATTTTTGGATATCTGCCACTTGGTTCTCCTCAGGCACACGTGCCATGAAAAGCTGTCCGACTTTTTCTTCCAACGTCATATCAGCCATTGTTTTTTCCACTTTTTTCTCCATTTTATCTTTCACCGTTGCTTTTTCGGTCGTCTTTGTTGTCGTTTCAGTTGTTTGCGTGGATTTGTTTGTTGACGCGGTGGACTGTTCCTTCGTTCCATTGCCGCACGCAGTGAAAAGAAATGCCGCGGACACCATCATCAAACCAATCAAAAAATTTTTTTTCACGGTTCTTGCTCCTTCTAATCGGTTCCTAAATTGTTATTTTGTCATTCGTTAAAACCCGTAGCCTCAACGTACAGTACATTCTAGCATAGCTTGTGAAATTTGAGCACCAATTCAAATTGGCCTAAAAAAATGCTGAGAAAAAGCAGGATCACTTTTCCTCAGCATGGCGTTTATTTGTTGTGGACTGCGATATCTTTTCGTACGCGATACCCTTTGCCCCAAATGGTTTGGATGATCTCTTGATCGACTTCCAGCATTTCCAACTTCAATTTGATGTTTTTGACTAATGAAGAAAGTTGGGCTAGTCGAGATTGTGACACGTTGCCCCACAAGGTCATACATAACTCATCGCGAGAGACGATCTCGCCTGGGCAGCTGCGTAATTTCTCAAGCACCTGCAGCTCAAGCGATGACAGATTGATCAATGTCATTGCTGAGATCCCTTGCTCGCCTTCACTTGCATCAGGCCCATCACATTTTTCGGCTGCAGCAGGTTCAAACGCTTTGCCGTGATACTGAGCAGCGACCTCTGCTAACTGTTCCCGCAGTATTTCGATCGACTCGCTGTTTTGGACCGCGCCGCTTACGCCAAGCTTGTAAAGAGCAGCGCGCTCTTCCTCACTGATCGCATGATCCACTTCCCGTAGAATGCTATGATCCTGTTCTGTCAGATTCGGCAGCATCAGCTCCATCTCGTAGCTTGAAATGGTCTCACCAATGACGATGATCGGGAAATAATGTACCAGATCAGACACTCGTCCTTCTATTTGAATCTCATTCAAAATACTAGTGGAACAAAAGACTTCGTAATTTAAATGTTGTAATTTATTGATTATTATTTCTTCTGCTAAAATATTCTTTGTCAAAACTAAAACTCGTACCATTTATTTAACCTCATTTTCTACTCAATTATGACTATGAATAGAATATAACTTAAATCTAAGGAAATAAAAGCTCTTTTTTTAGATGATACAAATTAAAATTATGAACATTCTACATTTTTTCTTTTTTTTTAATTTGGAATAAAGAAAAAAAAACCGTGAGTATCCTCACGGCTTAAGCGACGACCTTGTTCAATTTCTTTTCCTGTTTGACCGCCTTCTCAAAGATCGGTAAGTTGAATTGCTTGTACAGCGCGCCTGCAACGAAGTAGGCGATGTTGAAATCGATTAGGCTGTGGACCAATCCGCCGACCCCCATCAAGACAAAGACCGTGTACAGATATCCTTGTGAATAAAAGGTATCCGGCATATTTCCCATAAAATAAAAGGCGGATACAACGAGCATCTCTGCCGCCGCATGGATCACCCCGATGATCAGGTTAAATAATTGGAAACGGCCATTTGCCAAGGTAAATTTTCCATTTTTCAATACAAGCTCGGGATGCTTTTGTAAATAGCTCGCCCCGATAAACGCAAAGATCAGATGGGAGAGCGCCCGCAGTGCGATGATCGGCGTGGTGGAGATAAAGAAGCCGAATGCGGTTCCTAAAACGACCGCCACCGCAACAAAGGGTGAAAAGAACATCGCTATAAAGACCGGAACATGACTGGCCAAAGTGAATGATGCCGGGCCTATTACGATCTTGGGCATGATCATAGGGATCAAGATCCCCATGCCGATCAGCAAGGCTGAAATCGTCATATGTTTAACAGAATGAGTTTTCATTGTATCCTCCTATACGTGTCAAGACACTTAATTCGTACTTTAGTGTAGTCCAAATACGATCAGGTGTCAAGACAGTAGCAGTGAGAATTTTTTGAAAAGTTTCACTATTTTTCGATCAGTGCCACGCATGCATCCCGTTCTTCTGGGGTGATGTGGTGTTTTTTTAGATAGCGGTTGTCTGATTTTTTAGCACATGCAATTGAACATGCCCCCAAATATTTTTCTTCGTTTTCTTCAGAAACCAACATTTGGCGATTGCATTCTGGGTTGCTGCAGTTGATGTAGCGTTCACACGGAGTCCCATCGAACCATTCTTTCCCGATGACCTTCTTGTCGACCTGATTGATCTCGACACTGATTCGTTCATCAAAGACATACATTTTTCCGTCCCAAAGCTCCCCTTGTGTGGCTTCGTCTTTCCCATAAGCCGCGATGCCGCCATGAAGCTGCGCAACATCTTCAAAGCCTTCCCGCAACAACCAGCCAGAGAATTTCTCACAGCGAATGCCGCCGGTACAATAGGTGACGATTTTTTTATCCATAAACTGTTCCTTGTTCTCACGAATCCATTCTGGCAGCTCGCGGAAATTATGGATCTCTGGACGGATCGCTCCACGAAAATGCCCTAAGTCGTATTCATAATCATTGCGGGCATCTATGACGACGGTATCCTCCGCTAACAATGCCTCACGAAAGGCTTGAGGTTCCAAGTAATTCCCAGTCATTTGACGTGGATCAATGTCCTCTTCTAAATTCAGTGCAACGAGCTCTGTCCGTGGACGAACAAAAAGCTTCTTGAAGGCGTGGGCTTCGCTTTCGTCGCTTTTAAAATATGTGTCCTTGAATCGTTCATCCGCCAGCATAGCTGCCATATATTGCTCGGTCGCTTCTTTTGTTCCAGAGAGTGTGCCGTTGATCCCTTCTGGCGCAACAAGAATGCGGCCCTTGATGTCGAGTGCGCGACAAAAGGCCAGATGTTCCTTGGCAAATGCTTCAGGGTCTTCGATTGTTGTGTAATTATAGTAAAGTAATACGCGATAATCCATGATGATTCCTCCTGTTTCTGTATCCTTTACTACTATAGGAGATGAAAAGTGTTTTTTCTAACTTGATGCTTGTGGAATACTTTACAAATTCAGTGGTCGGCTTAAAAAGCAAAAAACACCTGCGAGAAAGACGCGCAGGTGTTGCTTTTAGATTTTTTGAAAATTTTTTAATAAACGTTATTCCCTGCCCTGTTTTGCAGGTCATTGGTTACTTCTCTGTCCAGACTTCTTTTGCCGTCTCGATCACTAATTGTAATTTTGCCCACTGATCTTCATCCGTAACCTTATTTCCTTCTTGCGTTGACGAAAAGCCGCATTGCGGGCTTAAGCAAAGCTGTGTCAAAGGAACATACTGTGTCGCTTCTTTGATTCGTGCTTTTAAAACGTCCTTGTCTTCTAATTCCGGTGTTTTCGTAGTAACTAAACCTAAAACGATCCGCTGCTCTCGAATATTTTTCAAGGGTTCAAAGCTGCCGGAGCGCTCATCATCGAACTCCAAGAAAAAGCCGTCGAATGCGGTGATGGCTAATAATCGTTCAGCGATTTTGTCGTAAGAGCCGTTGTACAGCCAATGGGACTGGAAATTTCCTTTGCAGAAATGAAAAGTTATCGCTAAGTCAGCCGGTTTAGCCGCCAAAACAGCTTCGGTAATATCGCCGAACTCTTGGATCAACTCATCGGGGTCGTACCCGTTGTTGGTGATCAAACCGCGGAAACGTTCATCGAATAACCCGCCCCAGCTCGTATCATCCAGTTGCAGATACCGACAGCCAGCATCATAAAATGCTTGGATCGCTGCTTGATAGGTCGTGATCAAATCTTGAATGAAGGCCGCTTTATCCTCATAGACAGGATTTTCATGATACTGCTTTGATAAAATAAACGAATCGAGGTAGATCATATTCGGTCCAGGAATGGTTTGTTTCGCGGTCACCTCTCCAGCCTGCTCCTTTGTAAATTTGAAATGACTTAAAAAGGGATGCGCCGAGTCAAAGGAAAGCGTGCCGCTGACATACGTCCCTTGCGCCTCTGTAGTCACGCCAAAAGCTGTTGTTTCAAAATCATACACCGTGATCCCCTTCAAACCGGCGATAAAATCCAAATGCCACCAGCGACGACGAAACTCCCCATCTGTTACTGCCTGCAACCCAAGCTCTTTTTGTTTTTGGATCACTTTGATGATCTCTTCATCCTCGACTTTCGTCAATGCCTCCTTCGTGATCGTTCCTTGTTTGAATGCTTCCCGCGCGTCCTTCAATCTTGCAGGGCGCAATAAACTGCCCACCTGATCAAAACGAAATGGAATAGTACTCATAAAATCCTCTCCTTTTCAAATAAAATAAAAACCCTTAGATAGCATGATGCTATCTAAGGGCATAGTTGATATACGTTACCACCTTTGATTTGCAGCGACCTCACAGTCGGCTGCCTCGACAAGTACCCCATGTTTGATTGGGAGACTCTTGTTGTTTAACGGAACATCCCGTACCTTCTTAATTAGTCAGAAGATCCACTCAAAAGCCATTTTCAAAACCATTCGTTTCCATCTCTTTTCAGCTGCCGAGACTCTCTGGGGGAAGGGATCGTTTCTACTTTCTTTCTCATCGTGTTTTAATATGATTGTAAATTAAGGATAGCGGGCAAAGGGCCGTTTGTCAAATTCTTTTTGTAGAAAAAGTAATGATTTTTACACCCTCAACTTTACTATTAACCTTTTCAAATAATTATCGAGCTAGCCAACTTGATCCATTACAAACTTGATTGCTCCTGTTGGATTGCGTGTCAGTTTGATATACTCTGCTCCTTTAGTTGCAATTAGTTTTATTCCTAATTTATCAGTATCCTTCTTGATATCATCGTAATAAGAATTTACCTGTGGAGCTAAGACCACCAAATCGAACTTCGGCATAATATCATAATGAGAACCATAGGCACCAGCTTTGGCTATTACATGTTCCCCGGTCTCTTTTGCGCCCTCCTCTAAGGCATTGGCTAACATGGCACTTGTTCCTGCTCCCGCACATAAGACAAGAACTTTCAATTCCTTCTCAGTCGTTGTCACAGAAGCGGACGAATCACTTTCAACGAGAACCGTTTCATCCTGATCAATGATTGATGCTGCGTTCGCTGGTGACAAGGCGGGTACAACTTCTTCTAACTCATCGATCTCTTCTACACGTTCTGCTTCTTGTGCTACTAATACTCTATCATATGCTTTACAGAACGGATAATATATCGCGAAATCAACAAACAGTAGGACAATCGAAAGGATAATTGAAATTGGTTGGAATCCAGTATTCATGACTGTTCCGATCGGCCCAGGGGTAGCCCAAGGGAGAACATACATAAATCCATTCATTCCCAAAACACTGATAAAGAATTTTCCAATCAGTACATTCGCCATTGGAGCCAGACAAAACGGAATAAAGAAATAAGGATTCAAAATGATCGGTGCCGCAAAAAGTAAGGGCTCATTCACTGCGAACATTACTGGAATGATGGATGCTTTACCGACTGTTTTCAACTGTTTTGAACGCATGAATAGAATGAAAATGATCGGTACGATAAATGTAGCTCCTGTTCCTCCCAACTCACCGATAAAATTCCCAAAATTTTCTGTTAAAGCATGTGATGGATGTCCGCCTTCAGTGAAAATTCTAAGGTTGGCCTCAGTATTACCATACAATGCCGCTGACAGACCCGGCTTAACAACCGATGGCCCGTGTACTCCGACAAACCAAAATAATGGGATCAAGAACAAAATGAAAGCTAAACCAAAATAACTTTCTGCCCCTTCAAATAGTGGAGATAAAAGTTTGGAGAAGACCTCTCCAAATGGAACATTGAGTGCTGTTCTTGCTGCAATATCAATGATCGCACAAACTAGAACAGAGAAAGAAAACGGAAAGACATCTCGAAAATTTTGTGCAATAGTACCTGGTACTTCCTTCGGCATTTTTATCGTAATATCATGAATTACACAAAATTTATACATATTGACAGTAATGAAGGCCGAGATAAAAGCGGACAATATACCTTTAGTTCCCATATAGTCAGCCGTGAATGCGCTATCTGCCTTAGTGATTGCTAATAACAGGAAACCACAAGCTGCTGCCAACATAACAGACGTTTCGTTGATAACTTTTCCGTCCGGCATTTTACGATTCATGCTTCCGGCTAAGCAGCGTGCTGTTGTTCCAGCTACTAGCATTCCCACGATTCCCATGGTAAAATCATAAATTTTCCATAGCCAACCTTCTAACCCGCTTGGGATCGTTAGTCCGAATATTGGTGGAATTGCTGCACATAAAATGAAAATACTAGAAAACAAGATAACTGGCATTGCGGCTAAAAAACCGTCTTTGATCGCCATTAAGTAAATATTCTTAGATATTTTTTGAAAGAAAGCTTGCCTTTTTTCAATTTGTTGAATGATCACATTCATTTTTTATACCCCCTAGTTCGCCTTTACGATATTTCTCCTGATACAACTCGATGAAATCTTGTACGAGATCTCTTAATAACAGAGTAGTCATCAAATGGTCCTGTCCGTGGATGAAGATAAATCCTAATTCTAAATCTTCCCCATTTGCTTCATTGGAAAGTACCTCCGTTTGCGCATTATGAGCCAGTTTAAGATTTTCATCAGCATCCTTCAGCTTACTCTTTACGTTGGAAAAATTTCCCTCTCGAATTTCTTTTAATAAGCTGAGTAATGAACTGCGGGCATCACCAGAATAAGCCACGATTTCAAAACCAAGCATTTGTAAGTCATTTTTATCCATCTCCAAATCTCCTTTATCCTAGATAATCGTTTTCGTTTCACTAACAAATTTGTACCAATAGGCTGATTCTTTTGGATACCGTTTTTGCGTCTCAAAATCGACATAGAACAGACCGTAACGTTTGTTATAGCCGTTGACCCAAGAGAACACATCCATCAAAGACCAGATAAAATAACCTTTTACGTTCACTCCTTCATCAATTGCTTTGGAGATGTAGTTGAAATAACCTCTAAGATAATCGATCCGAGCATCATCTAAAATAATGCCGTCATCAAAGTGATCCTTATATCCTAAGCCATTTTCTGTGATATAAATCTTTTGATAATTTGGATAATCCTCTTTGATGCGAACTAATAAATCATAGATTCCTTCAGGGTAAATCAACCAATCCCAGTCTGTCCGGGGCAAATCATCTCGTTGGATGCGTTCACCGATTCCTTTGATACGATAAACTTGAGTTCCTTTTTCTCCCGTTGTGTTGTAAAACATTTGGCTTTCATCGTTGTAGGCTTTCACCCAATGACTCACATAATTGTTGATTCCCAGATAATCATTGCGATTTGCCGCCTTTTCCATTTCTATAAAATCGCTTTCATCTATCGAAATACTTGTCTCATTTACCGCTAAAATCTCGTTGATACATTGCATAGTGTGATCAGAGTAATACCCCAAATAGGTAGCATCCATTAAAAATTTCACGGATAAGGCATCGTCTAGTTCCGCCGCATGGATATCTTCAGGTGCATCAGATGCAGGATACTTCGGCTCCAATGAGTGGACGACACCGATCTCTCCGTCATAATTACCTTCTTTAAAAATATTCACAGCTCGCGCATGAGCATACATCATGTTATGCAGAGCAGTAATCGTTTTTTGCAAATCAAACTGAATCTCTGGAGGAAAAGCGCCTGTTAAATATTGGTTAGTAGCTGCTGGGTAGATTTCATTGAAGGTGCTCCAGTAATACACTTCTTCAAACTCATCAAAACAGAATTTTGCATAATTTACGAAATGCTCGATATTTTCGCGATTTAAAAAGTCTCCCTCATCAAACAATGCTTTTGGTGTATCAAAGTGATGAATAGTCACAAAAGGTTTGATCCCGTGTTTTTTACATTCTGCAAAAACCTTGTGATAATACTCGACTCCTTTTTGATTGACCTCTCCATATCCTTTGGGAAAGATACGACTCCAAGCGATCGACATCCGTAAACTATCAATTTTAAATTTTTTACACAATTCAATATCGACCGAATACTGATGATAAAAATCACTTGCCGGTTCGGCTGTATAACGACCTTTTTCTACTAAAAAAGTATCCCAAGCTACAGGTCCTTTCCCATCCTTATCAATCGCACCTTCTACTTGATAGGCCGCTGTTGCTCCACCCATTAAAAAATCTTCTGGTAACTTTCTTAATTCTGTCATTCTCACTTCTCCTCTTTTATAAAAGTCTTTGCACATGGATCGTAAAATAGATTCGCTCGTTTTCATTCAATGACTTTCCCAGATGACTCTCAATCAATTCATAAATTCGATTTCCTATTTGATAAGCCCGTGGATAATCTTTTTTTAAGGTATCTTCAAAATTCAAAGAGAACGGTTCGGTTTCGTTCGACTCATTCATAATCCGTTCAAGGAAATAATTCAAATGAATCATCAAGCGATCGTAATAATTTTTGTTTTTATCGGTCCTGCGAATTCCCGAAGCAGACAACTCACTTTGCACCAATAAAATCATTTTCTTTTCAATGCGAACATCTGTCGTTACAACTGCAGAAGTCCCTTTAGCATTAATAAAATGCAACGCGATTCGACCAACCTCTTCTTCAGGAAAAGCAACACCGAGGTTTTCTTTGATTAGCACTAGAGCATCTTTGCCAATACTTAATTCCGTTGAATAATCCGCTTTCATATTTGGCAATGCTGTATTTTCATAGGTTCCTTTATTCAAGTTTTGATAACTCAAATAAATATGGTCAGTCAAAGTGACATAAATATACTCTTGGACAGGGTAGTGATAATTAGTAATGGCACGTTCGATTATTTCATAAGATGTCGTAATAAAATCCAATGGGATATCTTTTAGCAACGTAGAAAAGTTATTTTGAGATTCTTTATTTCGCAATGTAAAGGTTCTTTCTACAGAGTCTTCACCAATCAAATCACCTTTCTTTTTTTGAAAGGTGATTCCAGCGCCCATGATTACCGCTTGCTGATTTGATGCATCTCTCACAATAGCAACATTATTATTTAGAACTTTAACGATTCGATACATTTCTATCCTCCCTTCAAACAAAAAGAGACTGCAAACAGTAGACGATTTCCCGAAGAAATTTTGCTCTACTATTCGCAGTCTCGCCTAATCAAGTTAGTAACGATCCACTAGTTATCATTTTTACTACAGCGAGTATAGCACGGATTTTTAAATAAGTAAACATTAAATTGATATAAGCAAACAAATTCAAACTCAAAATGACGTAATCAAACATTTCCAATCAACTGATATAGTAATTATCCTAAATATTCACTGTCTTTTTTATGATAGGATTAATTTATATAATTCCACTACGTACTGTGAAAACTTTTCAAACATTTATATTCTCCTCTTTTGTTAATGCTTGGATAAACCGTTCAACAATCTCCTTTGGTCATTTAATTTCGCCGCCATCAACAACGCCTGCATTTCCCGTACTTCTTCTGATACGCAGATCTTCCCTTCTGCGATCGCCGCGATTCCTTCATCAAATAATGCATTTACCAACTCCGCTTTTGACATGATTTCTGCCGCGATATACCCTCGCAAGGTCGTCCCACAAAATTGACACCCGCTTGCGCAGCATTGACGCCTTCCACAAATATGGCACTATCCGACATCAATAATTGATTCGGATATTTGGCTTTACTTTCTTCAATAAATTGATTGATGGACTGACCATCTGGCCGTAGCCGCAAGGTACAATTTCGCTACGTGATCGATCCACATTTTCAGGTACAAGTCGCGTCGTTATTAACGGAGAAGGATTTGATGATCCGCTTTTCACTTTCGGAAAGAACAAAGGATACTCATGATTCCTTAGCGATCGCAAAGGAGAAGCAAACAAAGATTTTAGCCATTACCAATTATCAACTTTCTCCCATTTCTCAATTGAGCGAGGTTGCACTGCAAACAATCATTGATGAATTTCTCAACGGCGTCTCATTAGCAAGCAAAATCTCGCAATTGTATCTCTATGACTTGCTGGTTCAAAGATACGAGATTGGAAATAACATAAACTTAATATAATTACGTGAGACAGTGCTTTGCTCGACCTAGATAAAAGTTTAGAGTAACGACAAAAAGATTGATCGCCTAAGTATTTCTTCTGAGGCGATCAATCTTTTTTAGCGAAAAAAACTGCCCTCCAATTGGAGAGGCAGTTTGAAACACTATTGCGCCGTTTGTTGATTTGGATCAACTGTTTGCGGGTCTTGCTGTGCCGGTTGCTGGTTGGCATCCGGTGTAGGTGTTTGAGTTGTTTGCTGCGGATGTGTAGCAAAATATTGTGCTTCACGGTTTTCAGCATTTTGCTGCAGGTTGTAATAATAGAAACTGATGTCATTGTTCATGTACGAGCCTGCTGGATAAAGTTTTCGTGTGCTTTCCGGCATTTCATATTTCGCTTTGTCGACTGTGGAAGACACGACGAGGCCGCGAGTGCCATCTACCGTCGCATCCGCGAGGTTCATCACTTTAGCATAGTCGCCGTTGTCATTGCGAACATAAGAGCCTAGATTTTCGTTTGCGGTCGCTGGCGTCCCATCGGTTCTCCAATTGATCGGATTGATGGCTAAGGCACCTTCGTCCCAGGTTGGTAATTGTCCGTTAAAGTCTGGAGCAACAGTATTATAGGAAACAACGACACCGGTATCATCCGGGCCTGTCGCAAATTTGACCTGCGGATTGTCTGTCATTTCTTGTTGTGTGACCGATTGACCCAGTACATACGCGGCGATCATGCGGTCGCTCACGCCAGGATGCTGTTTGAAATAATCATACATGATCGCTTTGATCATGCGGGCACCTTGCGAGTGTCCAACTAAAATGAAAGGACGGTTGTTGTTTTCGTGTTTGATATAGTAGTCAAAAGCGGCGATGACGTCTGCTTTTGGAATCCCATCAACATACTCATTTTGTTCACTTTTTTGTTTTGAATACAGCCAGTTGGCATCTAATTGACGATAGTAAGGCGCGAAAATATTGCCGCTTGTGTCAAAGGCAGATCCTTGCGTCGCTAGAAATACTTGTGCGCCCGCACGCATCGTTGCGTTGTCGATTTTAGCAACTGGTGAGGCATTGCTGTCTTTTTGTGCGTAAGCTGTCGGATACAACATGAAAACATCTGCTTGGCTGGTAATATCCGTTGGTTTTGACAACCAGTTATCCGCATCACTGTAGTCGCTGGCTTTGATCGTTTCACCCGCTTTTTCTGGTTCTTTTGCTTTGATGCTCGCTTTGCGTGTTTCTTGTTTAGGTGAAGCTTCTTCGTTTCCGCTGAATGTCGTATATGCGTAATAGCCGCCTGCACCCAGAACGAATACCACTAATAGTCCAATGATCAATTTTTTCATTGTGTCCTCCAAAAATACAAATTTATGTTCTCTATTATAGGTGAGTGGGGTTTTGTTTGACAAATTTACTGTGGATTTAATGAAAAAATAAAAAGAAAGCAACCACTCTTTCGCTTTTGGGATCGAAGACTATCGAAAAAAACCTGTGACACATTGCTGTCACAGGTCTTGCTTACTTATTCGCTTCCAGCGCATTCGACAATCTGGCAAACTCTTCCAGCGAGAGTGTTTCGCCTCGTCGCTTCGGATCAATTTCCGCTTGCTGCAGGCTGGTTTCTAGCCACGCTTTGGTCGCGTCGTCTTTGCCGTAAGTATTTAATAGATTGTTCCATAGCGTTTTGCGACGCAAAATGAAGGCCGACTTTGTTAGCTTGAAGAATTCTCTTTCATCCGTTACTTCTACCGCCGGTGTTTTACGGCGAACCAGCCGCAAGATCGCCGAATCGACGTTGGGCTGCGGAATGAAGACGGTCTTCGGTACAATGAAGGCTGTCGTTGCTTCCATATAATATTGAACTGCAATGGACAAGGACCCATAGGCTTTGGTGCCTGGTTTTGCGGAGATGCGATCCGCGACCTCCCGTTGCATCATGACCACCATCTCGTCGACATCCAGTTCGGATTCCAAGATGTGCATCATGATCGGCGTCGTGATGTAATACGGTAGATTCGCCACGACTTTGATAGGCCCAGCTTGGTCAAAATACGCCGTTTCTTTTTTCAAATCGACTTTTAAAATGTCGTTATGGACGACACGGATGTTGTCATAAGGACTTAGCGTATCTACTAAAACAGGGATCAGACGGTCATCGATCTCAAACGCGAGAACTTGATGCGCCGCACGGGCTAAGTGTTCAGTCAATGCGCCGATTCCCGGTCCGACTTCGATCACGTTGGTGTGCTTGTCGATCTCGGCAGTGGCGACGATTTTTTGTAAAATATTGGGTTCGGTCAAAAAGTTCTGACCCAAGCTCTTTTTAAAGGAGAAGCCGTGCGTTTGCAGGATTTCTCGTGTTCGAGAAGGCGTTGCGATATCTTTGTGTTCGTTCAAGAAGTTTCCTCTACTTTCCTCATTGCCTCGTGCAGTTGTGCTTCGGTGATCCGAAACATCGTTAATCGTTTTTCTAATTGTTTGGCATTCGTATAGCCGATCTTCAGTTCGTCCCCTAAACGTTCCCGACGCTCACGGGCTTGAGCTCCCGCTATTAAACCATACTCCAAGAGTGTTTGTCTAGCTATTTTTGGCTCGTTGCTCTCCGCTGGCGTCACGACTTTGTGAAGGGCGTCAATGATCGCTTCGTCACTGGCGTGCTCGACACCAAGACTTGCCCCGCGTTTTTGCGGAGCCGCCATTCGCCGGGATAAAAAGGCGTGCTGGGCATCGGGGATCGCTTCCATGATCGTCTTGCGGATCTTCTCGCCGGAAAAGTCAGGATCGGTAAAAACGATCACGCCTCGTGTTGCCTGTGCATGCTCGATTTGTTCTAAGATCGCTTCATTAATCGCTGAGCCGCGCGTCTCGATGGTATCGACATCGAAGACTTCCTTTAGTCGCTTCGTATCATCCTTGCCTTCAACAACGATGATTTCTTCAATCTTTTCTTTAGTCATCGGCAGTGATCCTAAACAGGCGATGGGCATTTTGCGTCGTTAGATGTGCGACTTCCTCCATCGGCAAATTGCGCAATTCCGCGATTTTCTCCACCACGTAACGAGTATAGCCTGGTTCATTGCGTTTGCCGCGGTACGGCATTGGCGCAAGGTACGGCGCATCGGTCTCGACCAATAATTTATCCATTGGCACCACTGTCGCTGCTTCTTGAACATCCAGGGCTTTCTTAAAGGAAACCACACCTGAAAAAGAAACGTGCATCCCTAAATCTAAGAAGCGCTCCGCCCATTCACCGCTGCCGCTGAAGCTGTGCATGATCCCGCCGATGTCGCGAATGTCTTCCTCTTTCAAAATCTTGTACGTATCCTCCAACGCTTCACGCGTGTGGATACTGATGGGCAGATTCATTTCCTTGGCGATCGCGATCTGACGACGAAACACCTTGTCTTGAACTTCTTTTGGATCTTCCATCCAGTGATAATCCAATCCGATCTCACCTAATGCCACCACTTTCGGCAGTGTCAATTTTTTGATCAAGTCTTCTTCGATGGCTTTCGTATAGCTGCCCGCTTCTGTCGGGTGCCAGCCAATGATGGAATAGATCCCTTCATATTGCTGGTTCAGCTCTAAACTTTTCTCGATCGTCGGCGTATCAAAGCCGACAACAGCCATCTCCGTCACACCAAGCGCTCGTGCCCGTTCGACGGTTTCCGGGATCTCATTTTCAAATTGTTCCGCATTCAAATGCGTATGAGAATCAAAAATCATGTTCCTCTCCTCCAACTGTTAACAATAAAACGCTCGACGCTGCGAAAGCCTCAAACGTTGTTGTACGATTCTTTTTACTACTTGCTCACTCAAGTAGAACTGTCCCTACAATAGCACAAATCTCAAATTTTCTCATTCCTTATGAAAATCCGTCGAAAGTCGGATGTTTCTCCTCGGCTTTCTCTCTATACTAGGCACTAAGGATCGATACACGGACAATACGTGTCTATCGACGATTTAGAAAGAGGGGATCGTATGCCTAATTTTCAACAAGATTTTCCAAATGCTGCACGTTACCTGAAGCAACGGTATCCTGATAAGGAAGCCGTGAGCAGTTTTTGGCATTGGGCTACTTTGGCGTTGTTCGCTATTTTATGTATCGCGACCATTAAACAGCAATTATTACTGATCGGTGCCTTGATCCTTGTCGCAGCCTTACTCAAAGGACCGGGAATTTTACTTTTCGGCGCGCTTTATTCCTTTTTAGTCAGCCTGTTCCCGCCAATCGGGATCGTTTTATCGGCACTGTTTTTCCTATTCAACCTGCGCTTATTGACCAAAAGCTGGCGTGTGAACCTGGTGACGTCTCTGTTCTACTTGTATCCGTTGGGCTTGAGTCTGCTCCGTTACTTTACCCATTGGGATGCTTCGTGGCAGATCGGACTAGAATTGTTGCCGGGATTATTGCTGCTTCATTTTGTCATGATGCAGGTTTATTATTTCCATCCAAGTGCCCGCCAAGTGGCCTGGACGGTTTTAGCTACACCTTTTGAATTGATCTCGCTAGTCTTACCTAAGCGCTTCAAAAAGCCGTTTCGGACGACCAGCGTTCCCAATCGACCAAAACGCTGAACAAAAAAATATCCTTCCTGAAGAAACGTCTTCGTGAAGGATATTTTTTTACTTTCAGCGAAGGCCCTCTGGTAAAATAAACGTGTAGCTGTTCGTCAGAAAGCCTTAGTTGATTGGAGGAGGGAACCTCATGATCGCAAAATACGAGTTGCCAGCAGATGAAGAACGATTGGCCAAAGCCTTTAAAGAATTAGGTCGCAATTTTTTTGACAAAGTCGACGCCAGGAATTTCACCCACGCTTACAAGATCTTGGATCAGCTGACAGCCCCTCGACAGACACTTCAGGAGACCATGTATACTGTAAAACGGAAAAAAATCCTTCGATCGTAAAAAAACAGGCGGCGAGAAAATCAATCGATTTTCTCACTGCCTATTTTTCTGGGGATGATCAGATCTTCTAACCCTTGACCTTTCTGGGGCAGCAACGGACCCTTTCAACCAGCCAGTTTACTAATGAGCTGTTGCAGTTGAAAGACATCCTGATTCGTCAGGAATGGGTCGATCACCACTGTTGGATACTCCTCCGGTACTTCTTCGACACTGCTCGATGTGATCAGTGCGTCATATTTTTCCAGCTCGGAGCGATTGATGTTCACGTTGCTGAGTTTCTTTTCGACATAGTGGACCTCAAAATTTCCGTAGATTTGATTTTCGATTTGATTGCCTAAGAAAAATTCTTCGGTCGGCGACAGCTCAGACAACAGCAGCAACTTCAACGGGCGGTCACAGCTTGCTAAGAGCGTCAAGCTTTGCGGCACCATCGTGATCAGGATGTACACGTAGTTCCAGATAAAGTCTTCTTCCTGATACATCTGATAGCGTCTGACAAAATACTCCACGATCTTCTTCACCTTTTTTACCGCCTGATCATGGGTCTCTGATAATTTTTCAAGGAAGATCCGCCGCTGACGGAATAAGATCTCGATCAATTGACCAGTAGGCTTATAGATCCGATGCTCATTCATCAAAACGACCGCCAATTCCTGCTTCTTCCCGTTGCCTAATGAGAAATTCAGCAGACTGTCGAATTCCTCCACCAGCTCCAAATGACGGTAATAATACTCCGCGTAGGTGTCCTCTTTTTTCAATGCGCTGTGGAGCTGTCCTTTGCCTGCCACCACCACATCGCCATAGGACAGCCAGAGACAGTCCTTGATTTTATCCGAAGACAGCTTCACGCGAAAAACTTCCATCGCCATCCGCTTGAAGGCATCCAATAGCTGTCTCTCCGGCAGCATCAAGTCACTGTCCAGCTCGGCTTTTGGATAAAAATGACCATTCTTGATTCGCCACAAGCTGATGTACATGTTGTACCCGAGCCGCTTCCGCGAGATAAAGTTGTCCTCTAATTTATTTACTTGAATGAATTGATTTACCAGCTCTGTGATCGCCTTGATCTGAAATTCCTTCAAATCCCGATACAGCGAATCCAGACGGTCTGATTTTTCGATGAAATAGCGGTAATACATGTGACGGATCACGCTCTCCTTGCCCTCAAGACGCAACGGTCGATACTGCAAGGTGACGCCTGATTTGGTCAAGACGCTCTCGATCTTTTTGAGATTCCGCTGTGTTTTGGACGGACTCAAAAAGAGCTTTTTCGATAAATCAATGATGTTTTCGCATTCTTCATACAGCAGCTCTTCGATGATCTGAAACTCTGGTGACTGCTGGATCGTGTCGGCATACAATCGGTTGATGCTGACATGCGATTTGATCTGCAACTGGTAAAGTCCTTTATATTTTACGATTCGAAAGGCGTCTTGCTGACTATTGATCAGTTTGACATCCTTTAATAAAACCGACAACGAGCATTCCAACTCCTCTAATAACTGGTCACTGGATAGACCGACCCGACAGGCGTATAGTATCTCCACTAAACGCAGATGTCGGAGGTTACTAACCCCTAATATCTCTCTAAAATCCACACTTTCACCCTCTTTTTTAACTCCTCTGTGTACCCCACAAACAGTAACTAAAACATTCACGTCATTTGCGTATGAAGCAAAACCCCTTCAGCTTCACACATGCGTCATTTAGTAAAACTCTTATTGCCTGCGCCTTTGATTGCGCGACCACCCCCTTCGTATCAAACGAGTGACAAAAGAAAAAGCCAAACAATAAAAGGGACTCGCTTATTGCTTCGGTTTATCCGTTGTCTCACTGTATATTCATGGTAACTGATATAATGCATTTCTGCTTTTTGCCCCTTTTAAAAAAAGGCTGTTATCTTAAATTAGATTGTATTTGTTCTAAAGAGGTATTTTTAAAAATCATTCGTTATTTAACTCACTTTCTAAATTTAAAATAAATTTTTTTAGAAACTAATAGTTGAATTTTTTTTGTTTTGTTTGAATTTTCACTATTTTAATTCGAACAAATAGGTACAAATGCTATTTCCAATCAAAGAAACCCTCGCAAAAAACAATTCTCTCTGTCCTTCCTACTTGCGTAACAGACCTGATTCTCCCCACAAAAAAACCGACAACTCCAATGGAATTGTCGGTTTCCTACTATATAAAAGGGTTATTTCGCTGTGCGAATGTTGACGAATTTCACTTCGACATATTCTTCCACACCGTATGTGCCGTTCTCGCGACCAAAGCCAGAGTGCTTCACGCCGCCGAATGGGGTTGCGGAATTCGAAATATCGGTATCGTTCACACCCACCATCCCATATTGCAGCTTGTTGCTGACATTGTCGATGGTATGGATATTTGTCGCAAAGAAGTAAGAGGCCAATCCGAATTCTGTATCGTTCGCATCCTTGATGACTTCTTCTTCGTCTTCAAACGTGATCAATGGAATGACAGGTCCAAAGGTTTCTTTATAGAAGATGTCCATTTCTTTCGTGACCCCGTCTAGAATCGTTGGCTCAAAGAAGTTCCCATTTGCGTACTCGCCGTCTTCCAGCTTGTGTCCACCTGCTAAGAACTTCGCGCCTTTGTCCGTCGCATCCTTCAACTGCTCCACGACTTTTTCGACGCCGTCTTTATTGATCAATGGACCAACAGTCGTATCGTCCAAGCCATTGCCTACCGTTACTTCTTTGATTGCTTCCACTAAACGATTCGTCACGTCTTCTTTAATGTCTTTGTGGATAAAGATTCTATTTGGTGACGTGCAGACTTGCCCGTTGTTGATAAATTTCGTTTGGATCAGCGTATCCACCGCTCGTTCGATGTCCGCATCTGGGAAAATGATGTAGGGTGCGTGTCCGCCTAATTCCATTGAAACATTCTTCAATGTAGGCGCTGCTTGTTCATTCAGCGTTTGCCCTACTTCAGTCGAACCGGTAAAGGTGATTTTTTGAACGTCGTCTGATTCTGACAATACTTGTCCGATCGTGGAGGAATCCCCCATCACGATATTCACGACGCCTTCAGGAAAGCCTGCCTTATCGAACAATTCCATCAACGCCAATGCAGAAAGCGGCGTGTCCTTTGATGGCTTTAAAATTACAGTACAGCCGGCCGCGATCGCCGGAGAGATTTTCCGAATGATCATATTTGACGGGAAGTTCCATGGGGTGATCGCGCCAACGACACCTACCGCTTGTTTGCGCACCTGCCATTGGTTCGTAGCTGGTGACGGAACGATCTCGCCAAGCACTCGCTGTCCTTCTGCCGCATTCCATCGCAGATTCTCCACGTTTATTTGGATCTCGCCTTTTGCTTGTGTTAAGGGTTTGCCTTGTTCCATCGTCATAATGGTCGCTAAACGATCCGCGTCTTCTTCCACGAGATCCGCCATTTTATTCATTAATTCAGCCCGTTCTGCCGCGGATTTACGTGTCCATTCAGGAAACGCCTTGTTCGCTGCTTCGATCGCTGCGTGCACTTCTTTTTCACCGCCGACATGAACCTCTGCTAAGGTTTCCCCCGTCGCAGGATTGGTCACGGGTTCCGCGCCTTCTGAGCCTTCCACCCATTTACCGTTAATATAGAGACGTGTTTCGACTGCTGGTAATCCTTGATGTTTTGCCATGTGTCTAATTTCCTCCTATTTTCTCATGTGTGGTAGTGGTTCTATTCCTTCGACAGCCTGATTTTCCCGCTGCCTACTACATGATTCACCGTAACACGGATAAAATCAAAGCTCAAAAAATCGGCTTGTTATAGAAAAAACTTAGAAAAAAAAAACAAAAAAGATGCGAGACCTAAAAAATAATTATGCAAAATTATTAATTTATTGAAAAAAGTAGGCAAACTCATGAAAGGGTTTTCGGTGTATGATAGCAGTATAGAAAAAAAACTAATGAAAAAAAATCCAGCGATTACGCAGCCAAAGGAGAAGCCACTATGACCATCAAGCCACTAGAAAGAAGACAGCTTTTTACCATGAAAAGAACCAGCCTTGAAAAACGAGTGAATGCCTATTACAAAGAAAGCCAACACGCCGACAATGTCATTGAATACGCAGTCGCGATTCTTGTCCGCAACAGTCTCACACTAGGCGGCTTCTCTATGATGTTCCCAGAGCTCATCCGCTCGATTTACCTAACTGCCAAACAATCAGATATTTTGCGCACCTTTCTGCCCTATTTCCGCAGCTACTTCCAGCAAAACGAGTGGGAATCCGTGTGCGCACGCCTGTTCACGGATAAAACACACTACCGCCAACTCACCAAAACAGCCGCTGCCGCCATCGACTATCTTGTCATCGATGCCCCAGAGAAGGAACCCAGTGATCCTGGTGTCACCTACAATACCCACACCGTCTTTCGCACCAGTGCCGGAAGAAAACAGACATGGGTACTGAAAAATACCGATCCGACAAAATCAGCCGACGCACTCAGCGGCTTGATGACGATTCTGACCACCCTATCGATTTTTGAATCCAACGGGATCAATCGTTTCGCAGAATTTGTCGCGGGGGTTACTTACGAAGTGAAACACCTCGGTCATTTTGGCGAGGAAAAGAAAGAACCTGCGACCAAAGCGGGCAAAAAAGCGACAACGAAAAAAGCCCCTGTACCCGTCAACAAAGCGGTCGAAGAAACCCCTGCCCCAACAACAACCAACGTCATGGAGAAAGAAGAAACCTATGACGCGCATCGGAAAAAACGCGCCCTTGAAAAAGCGACGCTGCCGCCATCGCCTCCTTCAAAGACCTTCATAGGCAATTCAAGCAAGGAGCACCTGCATAAGATGGCCGACGACCTAGCAGATCCATCAGTCTCTGTATCTGATCATGCCCCGCTCCCCGTGTCGCCAGATAAAACCTTCTTTGACAAATTATTGCAGATGATCAAACTGTAACGTGGCCTTTTTCAATTTTTTAACTACCCCATGTTTATTTGTGCTGCTTAAAAATAGAAATCAAGGCGCATCCCCTGTAAAAACTTTAATAAAAATAAGAAGAAATCCACGAATAGCGCTTATAAATGCACAGTAAATAAAAAGAGCATTTACTTTGTAATCGTTTTATTGTTATACTCTTCTCATAAATAAATAACTGAGGTGATTTAAGTTGAACTTCTTTTTTTATTGCGATACACCCACACGCACGAATGAACACTTAATCCATACGGATACTTGCGATTTCTTACCAGAAGTTTCTGAACGGAGTTTGATCGGAAAGGCCACGACCTATGAAGAGGCCTTGAGCATCGCCAAAACAGAAGCTCCGGACAAACATTTTTCCTCCTGTAAAGAGTGTTGCTGATTGACCAGCTCTAACGGGAACAAGGCGTGCTTGGTATCTTTCTCGCAAGAACTTGTTTCACTTTTCATCCTCATGATGCTTTTTAATGAGGCGTATTTTTGACCCTACTCCTTTAGACCCTTCAAGCAGCGAGTCCTTCGCTGCTTATTTTTTATGTCATTGGTATAGTCGTGATTCTCTCTCCAAGTTATTCGTTGACCGAATATTATTTATTTACTATAATTTCAATTACAATGTTTATTTTAAGGAGAATGAATCATGTCATTACTAACAACAATCCTAACGCTGTTGGTTGCACTGGAATTTTTTTATATTATGTATTTAGAAACTTTTGCTACTACCTCAAAAGCTACCAGCAAGGTATTTCGGATGTCGAAGGACGAGCTAAATAGAAAATCTGTCGCTACCCTCTTCAAAAATCAAGGAATCTATAATGGTCTACTTGGAATTGGTCTGATTTACAGTATTTTTTCAGCCAACGCTTCAGTAGAGATCAATCGATTGATCCTTTGCTATATCATTTTAGTTGCCTTGTATGGCAGTCTGACCAGCGATAAAAAAATAATCGTTACTCAAGGCGGACTTGCTATCTTGACGTTGCTTACCACTTTCTTTTAAACAAGCACTTTTATAGCGAGACCTTAGTAACAGTCAAAGGAGCGAAGAATCCATGCGGAACATTTTGTCATTTACGCTACCGGAACAACCAACAGAACCTTCTCTTTGCGCCTTGCCTGAGGGATATCACTTTGCACCGTTGGACAGCAAAGAGAAACGTCTCGCAAAATTATTGTATGACTCTTTTAAAGATTCCCTCGATGATCAAGGAGAGTCTCTGGAGGAATGGGAAACCGAAGTCGCTTCTACGATGACGGGTAAATACGGAGAAATCCTCCCTTCTTTATCCTTTAATCTCTTCCACGGCGAAACGCTGATCGGCACATTGATCACCTCGTTGTTTCGTGGAATCCCGTTGATTCTTTACGTCGCCATACACCCAACGCAGCAAGGAAACGGTCTTGCGAAGCAATTGATCCAGCAGGCAAAAGAAGAACTAAAAAAGTCGAAGCAGCATCAGGAGCTCTTCTTGGTTGTCGCAGCCAAGAACATCCCCGCTTACCGTTTATACAAAACGATCGGTTTCGTCGAACGCGGGACGAACTGGGACGACATTCTATAAAAATAGCCGATAAATAAGTGGTCTATAAAAACTACTTTATCGATCGGCTATTTTTTCACCCGAAAACCGAACGTACGTTTGATAAAATTAGTTATAACTGCTATTATATAATCAACTATCAATAAGAAAGAGGTTTTTTTATGATGACGATGTTCTTAGCTTCTTCCTTTTCGGATGTAGAAGCGAAATTTGACGCGTATTTGAAGCAATTTTCCTATAACAAAAGCGTAACCTTTATCCCAACCGCCAGTTTCGTCGAGGAGGTAGATTTTTATGTTGAGGAAGCCTTAGAGGTTTTCAAGCGACTTCAGTTTACGATCGATGTAGTGGATATTTCTTCTGAGTCTCCCGAAGTTATCGCACACACCTTACAAAAAAATGAGATGATCTATATCTCTGGGGGCAATACGTTCTATTTGCTGGAACAATTGTATCGCTCCGGGACGTTTGAGGTCTTGATCGAACAAATAAAGGCTGGAAAAATGTACATCGGTGAATCCGCCGGTGCCGTGATCACTTCCGCCGCGATCGATTATATTTCTCCTTTAGACGACCGCTCTAAAGCCTCTTCTTTACAGTCAACGCAAGGGCTGAACGTGATTCCTTATTACCCGCTGCCCCATTATAAAGAAGAACCCTTTGCAGAGATCACAACGACGATCGTTGAAAGCAATCAGGATAAAAAAGATTTGATCCCGCTTAAAAATGACGAAGTACTCCTGGTCAATGGAACGACATTTGAAGTGATCTAAATTAATAGAGGAGACTTCGTACGAGGAGTGTCTGGTATGCTCGTTTATTCGTCAGGAGGAAAAACCTTGAACGCTTCACTCACTTATTTAAATAACCAATTGGTCAAAGGCAGCCTCCAGCATCTCCAGTTAGAAAAACAAAATGACGCCTACGAAGGTGTCACCTTTTCGCTAGAGGGAACGTCCTTCCGCAGCCGACGTGGGAAATTAACGCCCAAGAAGAAGGGCTATTTTGTCGCTTTTTGGGAAAAAGATCCCGCCGGAACGAACCATCCCTTCTCCTATGAAGACAGTCCCGAAAAAGTGATCGTTACGGTCCTTGATGCTCCCTTCTCTGGGCATTTTATTTTTCCTAAAAAACGATTGTTGGAAAAAGGAATCCTGAAAGGACCCGACACAAAAGGAAAAATGGCATTACGTGTTTATCCGACATGGGAACAGGGACTAAATAAAACGGCACACATGACTCAAAGCTGGCAAATAGAATACTTTACGAATACCTCAGAAAATCGAGGCGTCGAAAAGGATTCTCTGCCTGATGGGATAGATAAGTAATTTTTTGGTCAGATAAACAAAATAGTGGTCAGCAAAATGATTGAATCCTCTTTTCGGATGTCCTATACTTAATGAACTAATTAAGGAGGCGATTCATTTGAGTCTAAAACAAGCAAATTTAGGCATTGCAATCACATCGATCATTCTATTGTTCTTTTTTGGACTTTCAATATATACATCCAATTGGTATTTTCTTGTTGGGGCTACAGGGGCATTTGGTACTCTTTTTTATTACATTGCCGCCCGCTTTGTTGCCACGCGAAAAAAACCATAGTGTGTGTCACTTCGGTCTCTTCCATGAGACTTTTTTTTATTAAAAATCGTTCGTGATCGTGTGCGTAAATGATTCTCTTATTTGATTTCCGCTTACGATACGAAAAAAAGGAGTGTTTTTATGGCTATTTATTCTGACAGCATTATTACCGATTCACCGTTACTGATTATTTCTGGGCAAACACCTCAAAAGGACACCTTCATTCCAGAAGACATTACCGAACAACTAAAAATCGTTGTCGGAAAAATCGCTTCCTTAATAGACGATAACGGCGCGCGTTCGGAGAACATCGTTAAAATGAACGTTTACTTGACCGATGCAGCCTTTTTGGAGCCCCTTCGAACGGCCTTAGTAACCTTTTACGGAGAAAATAAACCTGCGATGACAGTAGTGATCGTCGCAGGTTTGGTAAATCCCAAGTTCAAGGTAGAGATAGATGCCACCGTTGCACTTAAATAGCTGGAAATTCATTTTCCCCAAACAAAAAGAGCCGACAAATTGTCCGCTCTTTTTTCTATTCTATTCACGACTATCCCATGAAGCATTTGATGCCTTTTACAATATTGTAAACAGCTAGACTGACATCCACTAAACCGACGATGCCCAATAAAACCACACCGACATAGCCGGTTGATTGCGGATCATTCGTTAAAAGTCCGGTGAATCCAAGAATGACCGTAACGATCGCTGTCAATAGAACGGGGATCAAATGTAATTTTAATGCGTTCATGGCGTGTCCCTTTACATCTAGATCCTGACTGGCGATCCATACGATCAATGGAAAAAGGATCGGGGCAAAAACAATCGAGATATACGACAGGCCATTCAATAATTTTCGTTCGTTCATTGTATTTCCTCCTACATACTGTGTTTCGTTTCTACAAGTAGTTTAGCGAAAGAAACTATTGTAAAAACAACCAACTATGTCGAGTAATGCGACACAAATTACAGTTAATGCGCAGATATGGAGCGACTTGCACTATCACTGACAATTACCGAGCAATAGAATCCCTCTTTTTTTATGAACAGAATATTGATTTACAAAGCTACCGTTTTGGCAGAACCTGAACTTCTATTTGTTGTACTATTCAGGATTGGCAATGAATATAGTATAATTTAGTAAATGATTTTTTTTCGGAGGCTCACAATGAAACGAAAACAACATTATATCATGAAGAAAAATACAAAATTAAAATGGATGATTCTATTCTTGCTAGCAATTATCATTTTATTGTTGGCATCTATTTTCCTAAATATTTATGCCCAAAGCGATAGTGATTCGAGAGAAAATACTTTAGTCACAACCTCTAATATATCTGAGCAAACAACTCCTTCTGAAAAACAGTCGGTAGAAGAAAACTATCCCTACAGTGTCTCGTTTGATACTGACCATATGTATAAGGGAGAATTCAGCAATGAATGGGAATATTCCTTAAGTACACAATCACATACGGGAGAGATTTTAGTACGGGCACGCCCAAAAGATTATCCTGATCCAAAAGCGCATATGGAAGAAAAAGCTGTCTTTGTTCCTCAAACAATTGATACTAAAAAAATACAGATATCAGAAAATGGACTTCAAAAAGAAGTGAAGGTAAATACTGAACTGAAACTTTCGCCATCCAGGAATGCTGCCAGTTTAGATTTTTTTACTCCTTTTAACGGCAACGACACAAAAGTTTTTGCTTATTACATGAAGAATGGACATCTTGCTTTAGCTTTTACTCCTGCGAACCCAGAAGGCTATCAAGTCATTGTATACAAAATCATTGAATTTGTTCGCATCTAGTGACACATATATTCTAAAAAAGAGGGATCAGAATGGAAAAACTTTGTGACTAGGCCAATAGTAATGAGTTAGAAAAAAATATCACGATACCGAATGGGGAATCCCCGTGCATGATGATCGTACATTGTTCGAGTTTCTTCTTTTAGAGAGTATATAGGCAGGGCTTAGTTGGGCGATGATTTTAGCCAAACGTTCAACATTGAGTAACGCGTATGACGAATTTGATTACACCTTGATTGCTACCTACTCAGATGCTAAAATTGACGAATTGCTAAACAATCCTGGTGTGATCCGAAATAAATTAAAAATTAACGCCGCCATCAGCAATGCCAAGGCTTTCATGGTCACTCAAAAAGCATATGGGCGTTTTGATTCGTATATTTGGTCTTTTGTAGGCAATGAACTTCTTATGAATCATTGGACCACCATAGACAAAGTCCCGACTTCGACAGATTTATCGGATAAACTCAGCAAGGATCTAAAGAAAAAAGGCTTTAAATTTCTTGGAGCAACGACAATGTATGCCTTCATGCAGTCTGTTGGTATAGTGAATGACCACCTAGATGGCTGTTTAAAAAAATAATTTTTCCCACTATGAAGTTATAAGCTACGCTATCGCTGGTAGGCAGCTTTTTTCTCGTAGTCTCGCGAATTCTTTTATGATCATTCTCGCTCATCTAATAACTCCCACCACAATAAAAAACGAGCAGAGGGCCCTCGCCTTCTGCTCGTTTCTTTTACTTATGCTTCAAATTGTACACGACGGTAGCGAACGATCGCTGCGCCCATCAAGCCAAGACCGATCACGATGAAGGCAATGATCCCCATCCCACCAGTTGATGGTAGCGAGCCGCCTTTTGTCACGTTTTCGATTTCTTGTGCTGCTGCGTTGAATGAACCTCTCGCAACAGTGAATTCTACGTCGTTTTGTAATTTAGAGTAGCCATTTGGTGCTTTTGTTTCACGTAGGTAGTATGTGCCGTATTCAAGACCTGTTACTTGGAAACGTCCATCTGCGCCGGAAACATATTTTGTTGCAGTTGCGTAATCTTCGTTTGCACCGACTGCTGTCCAAGTCATAGACGTTGCATCGGCTGTCAGGTAGTGATCGACTCCGTTGATTTCACGGATCACAACGAACTCAGCACCTGGCAATGCTTCTTTTGAAGAACCGTCTGTGTATTTGAAGAATTTCTTCCCGCCTGTTGTGATTGGAGGAACGACTGGGTCATTTGTCTTCACTTCGTCTGATCCGCCGTCGTGGTTCATCGTAACAGTGAATTCATTGTTGATATCCAAGTCTACAGGTGTTTCTTCGGTGAATGAAACCGTGTAGTAGATCGTCATCATTTGACCAGCGTATTGACTCAAGTAGTTCGCCGTCGCTGCACCTGCTGTACCATCCAAGTTCATTGACACGTCGAAGCCAGCATAGCCAGAGAAATCTGCCCCATCATTTGTATAGGTCGTTGTCGCATACGGTGCTCCTAAGAATTCTGCGGCATTGATCGGTGCGCCATTCATGGTGATTTGACTGATCTCTTCAAATTTCACACCTGTTTGGTCCACAGCATCGCTGAAGGCCAATTTGCTGTAGCGAGGCGTACCGTTCGACAAGATGTCGCCGATTTGGCTAGGAATTTGGAACGTAGCACGGTAATAGATTTCTTGACCTACTTCATAGTCGTAAGCGCCATTTGGACGTGGCGGCAATGGATCACCGTTTTCATCTACTAATTCTTTTTTAGGTTTTTCAGTTTCTACTTTGTTTTTTGGATACAAGTGGATGTTCGTCAATTCAGTATTGCCGTCTTTCATTGGCAACATCAAGATCAGTTTGTACGAACCGATCACAACGCCTGTTTGTGCATGCTCTTCAAAGTAATAAACTTTGTACGAACCATCAGCATTTTTCGCTGGCAGGTTGGCAAAATTCGCTTCCCCATTTGCATCTGTTGTTTGGTCAGAGCCGACTTGGGTCGCATTGGCTGCGTTCGTCAAGTCAAACTGATCCATGATTAATTTTGCTTTGGCATTGTATTCTGCGTCGGTCTCTGTTCCATCTAATGTCGCGTCTAATTCGCTGTAGAAATCTTCCGTGATGTCCCATGCTGAGAAAGTCACGCCCTGTAAGCCTTCGTAGCGATCAAATTCGCTCATTTCTTTCCCGGTATTTTCAAGACTGCTATTTGGAAACTCGTCCATTTTTTTCTTGTGTAACGTCACATTGACTGAATCTGCGGCATGTGCGCTGTCTCCTCCGCCTAGCACCCCTGCTAGTAACGGAACCATGCAGACCAATGCGGTCAAGATCGCAACCCATTTTTTCTTATTTTTCATTGTTTTTTTCCCCCTTGTTTTTGTTTAATCCAAACAACCCAACAGCCATTAGCAACAACCCTAGAAAGCAATAATTTCGAATCAACTCATTTGTAGAAGGAAGTTCCTTTCCTGGATAACGTTTCGGTCCCTCCCCTCCATCACTTGGTGGATCAACTGGTATTTTCCTTGGTCCTGAGCTATCTGTTACCGGCGGTTCTGTCGGTGTCGTTGGTGTCGTCGTTGTTGGTTCTGTTGTCGTTGGTTCTGTTGTTGGTGTCGTCGGTATCTCGTCGTACTTGCAGTTAAAGAGCAAGTGTCCGTATTCCACTGTCGAATCAGCTATTCGCTGCGGCAGATAAACGATGATCGGCAGCATGTGATACTTCCCTGTTTCACCAGAGGAAAGGATCAAATACGCCGCGTCTTTATCGTTTTGGAAACGCGGAAGCTGGAGCGTGGTGCTCCCGGCATCATCGAGTCCGAGTGATGCGCCATTGATTTTGCGCAGCGCCTCGTCCTTCACAAATGCCTGCAATTTTTCTTTCGACGAATACGTATCTAAGATGTATCTTTTATCATCTTTTTCACTACTTGCTCGTTTGCTGCGCCATTCGGTCAGGTCGTAAACATCCAACGTGATGCCCTCGGTCCCTTCATAGGCGAAGCCTTTTTCGTCTCGTGTATTGATCTGTACTTCCACTTGACCTTCCTCTGCAAAAGCAGTAACCCCCATGTTACAAATCCCCAGAATCAGTCCCAAGAGCAGAATCATTTTTTTCATTACGATCCCCTCCTCTTAGTGTGAAGCCAGTAGAGGCTGCCTAGCAGTCCTCCCGCTGTTGAAATAACCCCGATTGCTACTTTGAAGAACATCGCCGTGCCCGATCCGCCAGTACTTGGCATCGGTCCTGCGCCGCGCTTCTTGTTTGTGACAGTCAGTTGAATAAGGTTGGTATTGCCGATGCCGCCTGTGCCGCTGACATTCGGATTTGATTGGACAGTGACATTTCCAGTCTGTGAGATACTGATCCTCACGGTGCCGCTCATTCCTTGGTACCCCGTCGGAACGACCGTTTCCGAGAGACTGTATTCCCCTGGCCGCAATCCGGTAAAGTCAAAATACGGCCCGTCCGCTTTGGTCTGATCATAGCTGTTTCCGATCAATCTGAAGCTTGCTCCGCGAAGAACGTTCCCTGCTTGATCGACTTTCTTGATCTTCAAGGTAAAGTCAGCCAGCTTGTTTGTGACTTTATATGGCGACGCTTTGCCATTTAACGTGATCGTTACCGCCGTGCCCGCTGTGTTTTCCACCGCGCGAAGGTCGATATCTGCCATTTTTTCATACCCTGCCGGCACATACGATTCTTCGACGATGAAGTCCCCCACCGGAATGTTGCTGATGGTTACCTCACCACTCGCGTTTGGTTCGAGATCAGTCGCCAATACTTTGCCGTCTGATTTGCGTTTCACAGAGAATTTCGGCTTGTCGCCGCTAAACGGTGTCTTGCCGTCTTCTTTGTACTTGTTGATCACAGCCGTGCCCGTCAGCAATTTGTTCGTTAATTTGATACCGCCTGCCGGCAATGTCGCCGCGGTAAAGCTGTCGGTGTAGTTGTAGGTCGGCTTGGCATACCCTGGTGCCCGCGTTTCTTCAACAACTCGATAGACCGTCGCTCCCCCTTCTAGATTCTTGAAGGTTTCCTTCCAGGCATTTGGCGTCGTTAAGATCTTTTGCTCCACCTGTTCCCACGAACTGCCATTTTTCCGTTGCAGATTCACTCGGATGTACATTTGGCGCAGACCCCAATAATTGTCGGTTCCTTGTACTTTGTCTGACCAGATTTTTTCCACTGGAATCTCTAGATCTTTTGCTAATTTGTTGATGACCTTGTAAGGAGACGATTTTCCATTCAGTGTGATCGTCAAGTCCTTGCCCGCACTGGTTTCCACCGCTTTGAGTTCGATGTTCTCCATCTTGGCATAGCCCTTTGGTACATAGGACTCTTCGACGATGAAATCCCCCATCGGAATCCCTTCGATCGTTACTTGACCATCCGTATCTGGCTCAAGATCGGTCGCCAGCACCTTGCCGTCTGACTTGCGCCGCACCGAGAATTTCGGCTTGTCGCTGCTAAACGGTGTTTTGCCATCTTCTTTGTACTTGCAAATAACTGCCTTTCCCGTCAGCAATTTATTGGTGATGAGAACTCCTTTGCTCGGCAATGTTTTCTCGGTAAATTCATCGACGTTGGCTGCTGGTTTGGCATACCCGGATGTTCGTGACAGCTCGAGAACTCTGTAGACGCGTGTACCGCCGTCTGCTTCAAACATCGCCTTCCAGTTCGTTGCCCCAGTCAATGTCTTCGTCTCAACATCTACCCATGTATTCCCACTTTTTCGTTGCAATACCACGTTCACAGAACCGGCTCTATAACCCCAATAGTTTTCCGATCCCTTTTGTTTATCTGACCAGATCTTTTCGACCGGGATACAGATTTTTTTGCTCTTTTTCCGAACAGAAGGCACCCCAAATTCAAGGACATCGTTTGTCCGCTCTGGTGTCGGTTCGAGTGTTGTTTTTCCATTTGTTTGGTACCAGATGTTGTCTTCATAATCCTTGTGATCCGTTTTCAGCCGGACCTTGTACTCCAGTTGGACCTCTTGCTGCCCGTAAAGATTGATATTGTTGACCTTGATCGTTCGGTTCTCAACCTTTGGATTCGTCGGCAATTTGTTTGTTTCGATCGCAGGCACACCCGATTTTTTGATTTCTTTGATCGTCGGTGTCCCCACTAATTCAAACATCTCACCGATCGGGTCTTCGATCTTTCCTTTATCGACTGTTTGAATGACTGACGTGAACCAATCATCGAAGGAAATATCAAAGTCTCCTGCCGTATTCGCATGATAGAATTGATAATCGTTTTGGGAATTTCCTGTCGCATTCGCCTTTTTCGACGCAATGCGGTACAGCCCCGTGATCAATTCATCCGTCGTATGACGTTCTTCGGGAATGACGTTCGCTTTGATATTGATCGCGATCGTATTGATTTCCATCCCCTGTTCTTTGATGTCTGCCGCGGTTGAATTGACAGGTGTCAAATGACTATAGAGACAATGCCCATCCCTCATTTGATACCCATAAGAGATCTTCGTCGGTGAGTAACTGTCCCATGGTCCCTTAGAGTCCAGGTCACTTCCAGTAGCGATACTGCCGTAACTCGTGATTCTCAGACCGTCATAATAGATCGAAGGATCCGACACTGCATTGAGGGGGACCGCACTGTAGTTAGGCGTCCCATCGGTCAATAGAAAAATCACTTTCCGGCGATTGGTACCGCTGGCGTTGTTCAACATTGTCTGGGCATTCATCAGTGCCTTTTGAGTATAAGTATTCCCATAAGGTTCAGAATTACTGTAAGTTCTTACCAAGTTGTTCCAATTGTTCTCGTTACTCGACATCGGCACCGTCTCGTTTGAAAAGCCATAGCCTTCAGAAGAGGAATAAACGATTCCGCCGATCCGTAGACTGTCTGTTTCAGGATTTGCGGATCTGAATTTATCCACCAGCTTTTGCAGCGAATTGACTGCCAGTCGCTTTCTCGTCATGCCACCGATATTTCCTTTTGGTTCCTTCATTGATGAGGAATTATCCAGCACAAAACAAACATCTACCCCTGGCTTCGGAATGGTGCTCCCGCGAACATTCAGACGGACGTTGAATTCGTCTTCTTTAGATGTTTCACTCGCATATTTGCGCATCGAAATATTAGGCTTGGTTCTTTCCACACCGTATGTGATATACGATTTCGTGCGGTCATCCGACGAAACATCCCAGCTCGTCAGACCATCCCAGCCGCTGTCCTTTTCATACCCGCCTTGATGATTGCGGACATTGGATTGCCCAGTCGGCGTCCAGTAACAATTTGGATAGAGGCCATCGTCGTCGATATAGACCGGTTTCTTGTTGGTATATTTCGGCGGGTCCATTCGAAGCAGCCCGTTGGCAGGGACCGCCGTTGCCGGCACTGGCACCGTGTCTTCCGGTTTTGGACCAATAACTTCTTCCGCGCTTGCTTTGACTTCTTTTTGGCTCTCCGAAGTCTGTGCTGTTTTTTTCGATGTACGTTTCTCGGTGTTTGCCTTCAACACAAAAGGCTCGTCGCTATCCAAGATATTTTCTTGTATTTTCGCCGTCTGCTCTTTTGTTGATTGGGAAAGGGTCTGCTCATCCATTTGCACATCTAAATAGAGTTTTTGAACCGTTTTGGGCAATTCAAAAACGAGCTGTCCTTCCATGGATGACGAAAATTCTTTTTCTATCAGCCATCCATCTTTTTCATTCATGCCTTTTATTGTCGGATAGGTTATCACATTTCCTTTCTCATTGGATACTTTCATTTTGAGACGTTGGTCGCTCGTTTTGTCTTGGCTTCGCCTATCGAAGGTGATGCGCCAACGATTGGTGTCATCCTGTGGCTCGCATTCATAGGCGACCGACAGGAATTTCTCATCGATCAGCGACGTCTTCGTTGTTTCAGCATGCGCGGTCACCAGTGACGGGATCGTCTCAGCAATAAAAGAAAACAGCAGAACAATTAACATGAGTAAGTGTTTCTTTCTCATTACATGATTTCCTCCTTTCAAAAATTTTTCACCCACTCTCCCTTCCACGTACCAACATAATAACTGATATCATTTTTATTCGCTTATTATGTTTTTTTATATTTTTTAGTTATTCAAAATAGATATTTTATTGTTGTTTTACGTCTTTTTGTATTTTTTAATGTTATCCCAACCAATTACTTAATTTGAAATAAAGAATAATAAAGTTTGAATGTCGAAAATTTTTTTCACGTTTAGAATTATTCCAAAAAAGCACAAAAAAAACCTAGAAATTTTTATTTCCAGGTCCTTTCCCTATAAAAAGCGGGGAAAGACGTTCCTTTTCCCCGCTGTCTTCACTGATTTTCAGCTTATTTGTTCAAAGATAAGTCACGGTTGACAGCCTGTCCTTTCCCCTGCTTTTTAAACACAAAAAAAAGATGAGGCAAGAGCACCTCATCTTAAAATCAGTTGTATTATTCTGTTAGGCTGCGTGTTGTGTTTTGCGGTAACGAACGATCGCTACACCCATCAAGCTCAACCCGATCACTAGGAATGCTGCGATCCCAGCGCCACCAGTTGATGGTAAGAAGCCGCCTTGAGTGGCATTCTCGATGTCTTCTTTTAATGAATCATAATCGCCTTCATAAGAGCCTTTTGAAATATCAAAGTCATGAGGAGCATCCAACTTTTGGAAGCCTTTTGGTGCTTCGATTTCGACTAATTGATACTCACCAAATTCGACCCCGATGATCTCAAATTTCCCATCGTCTCCTGAAATAAATTCTACTGCATCAGGATATTTGCCTGCTGATGGTGCTGCCCATGTACGAACATTGCCCGCAGGTTTCTTCAAGTATTTGCCATCTTCTTTACGAATCAGGATGAATTTCGCTCCGCCTAATCCTTGTTCAGGTTTATTTGATTCATGCTTGAAGAATTTCTTCCCACCTGTCGTTACGATTGGTTTGTCTGTCACTGTCTGAACTTCTTCATCTTGGCCGCTGCCTTGTTTTAAACGAACAGTGAAATCATTGTTGATGTCTACATCGACTGGCGTATCTTCTGTCAGCAAGACGCCGTAGTAGATCTCAAGCGTTTGCCCTGCGTATTTAGCTAAGTAATCTGCTGTTGCTCTAGATGTTGTGTAATCACTTGATGTTGCAAATTTATCATTTAATTTCATCTTCAATTCAAAGCCGGCTTTTTTGCTTTTATCGTACGTTTGGCTCACATGGTTTGTGAACGTTCCGTTTTTATCAGCAAAGTTCAAGAAATCTTTTACGACGATTTCCTGTTTTTGTCCGTCTTTGTTTACAGCCACCATCTTTTCGATCCCCGCAAATTTCGTACCGATCGCACTAAGTTCATCCTTGAAGATCAATTGACTGTAACGTGTTCTTTCTTTAGTACCTTCTTTTACATTTTCACCGATTTGGTGAGGAATTTGGAAGGTTGCTTTGTATTTGATTTGCTTTCCAACTTCATAATCATAAAGCTCTTCATCGTTTTCACCAGGGACACTTAAATCGTCATTCACTAATTCTTTCTTCACTTCGCCCCCTACTTTGTTTTTCGGGTAAAGGTGGACGTCGTGCAATTCGCCATCTTCTGGGTGAACGAATGGCAACATCAAGATAACGGGTTGACTAAATTTTTGTTTTTCTGGCACATCTTCTTCATCGAAGAAATACACGCGATAGATCCCTTTATTGTTACGATCTGGTAAATTAAATTTTGCTTCCCCTCTATCATCTGTCGATTGTGAATCTAGTTTATTTTTGATTTTGATATCAGAAAATTTGAAGCCCTCCATGACTTTTTTCACGACTGCTTTATACGCATCAGGGTCTTCATCGCCTTTTAATTCCTTGTCCAATGCGGTATAAAAATCATCTGTAATATCGTACGCTGAAAATGTCACGCCTTCCAACGGTTCGTATTTATCGAATTCATCCGCCATTTCTTTCCCGTCATTCTGAATACCGCCGATCGGGAAGTCATCCATTTTTTTCTTGTGCAACGTTACATTGACCATTTCGATCGCTGCAGATGCCTGATCGCCAAATCCCAGTGCGCCGACAAACAGCGGCACTAAACAAAGGATAGCGGTCACTAAACTGATTACTTTACCTCTTGCTTTCATCTCTTTTCCCCCTTGGTTTTCTTTTGCATTTTTCTAATTCCTATTAGGCCGACAAGAACGAACAACATTCCCAAAATAGTATAATTTTGAACGGTATCATTGGTGGCCGGGAACTTTTTCGCCATTCGTTCGGTGAAACTTTGATCAGATGGTTTTGGTGTTTCAGCCATTAGTGGCTCACTGGAACTCTCACTTGGTTCCGGCTCCGAGGTCGGCTCCGGTTCTGAAGAAGAGAGGATCGGCGGCTTGCTGATGTCTTGGTATTTTCCATAGATCAGCAGCCGTTTTGCCTCCTCGTCTGTCTCGGGATGTTTCTGAGGCAGGTATAAAATGATCGGCGTCATGTGGTATTTTCCTGTTTCACCACTCGCCAAGATCAAATAGGCGGCATCCTTCCCAGCTTGGTATCGCGGAACATCGAATGAGACATTCCCGCTGCCGTCAACGCCCAATTCTGAGTCATTCCATTTTTTAAATCCCTCGTCTTGGATAAATTTTTGCATCTTCTCTTTCGTCGCGTGCGTATTCCGCAAATATTCTATGTCCTCTTTTTCGTCCCCCTCACGCTTATTCCGCCATTGAGTCACATCATACACATCAAACGTCAACCCTTGTGTTCCTTCGACCTGCTTTCCATCTTCTCCCCAAGTATGAATCCATAACTCCACTTGCTCATCTGGTTCATCTGCCGCAAAACCCGTCATACCAAAACAACAAATTCCTAGAAGCAGACATACTATGAAGGAAATTCTTTTTCCCATTTCCAGCCCCCCTTCTATAGCGGAATAAGTGACTGCTGATTTTTACGTATCAAAAACTTGTTATCAGGCGATTGGCGCTTTTGATAGCTGATTCACCAGCATTGATATGTTTGTATTTTTCAATACACTCACATTTCAAGTATTCCTCCTTCCACTCAAGATACTGACCTTTTTTTGATCCATCATCATAGTAACTGATATTATTTTTCTTCGCTTTTTACTTTTTTTCTCTTTTTTAGTTATTATATATCCGTTAACAATCTATTATTTATACATTAGCCCTTGTTAAATCAGTTATTATACTCATTTATTTAATTTTTTATTTCAAATAGTAAAACTCATTTCTTTAAATTAATTACAGTCATTTGGTTTTCTCTTTCTCGCAAAAAGCTTCCCTTGACAGGTGCACCTTATCCCGACAAGTCGCTGATCAGCTGTTGGAGCTGGACGATGTTTTGACTCGTCAAAAAAGGGTCGATGATCACCGTCGGATAATCATAGGGGACTTCCTCCACACTGCTGGAGGTGATCAACGCATCGTATTTGAGCAGTTCATGCCGGTCGATCCGAGCATCCCGCGCTCGTTCTTCAACAAAGTGGATCTTAAAATTGCCGTAGATCCTTTCTTCGATCTGTTCAGCCAAAAACGATTCCTCCGTCGGCGACAGCTCAGACAGCAACAAGATCTTCAACACATGATCATTCGTAGCCAGCAAATTCAAGCTTTGCGGCACCATCGTGATCAAGAGGTAAGCATAGTTCCAGACAAAATCATTCTCCTGATAGATCCGGTATTTCTTCACGAAGGCTTCTGCGATCCGCAACACTTTTTTTACTGCCTGGTAATGCGTCTCCATCATTTTTTCTAAAAAAATCCCCCGCTGCCGGTACAGAATATCGATATATTTCCCTTTGGTTGAATACATCCGCTGGTCATTCACTAAGACGATCGCCAATTCACTCCGCTCCAGCTCATCCAGCGAACGGCCGATCAAGTTGTTGAATTCCTCCACCAGCTCAAAATGTTTTTGATACAGGTCGCGATACGTACGGCTTTGCTTCATCGCGGATTTCCATTGATCCTCGCTGAAGATCAGCATGTCCGCATACGACAGCCACAGACAATCCTTGATGTCCTCATCCGTCAGTCGAATCCTAAATACCTCTACCGCCATTCGCTCAAACGCCTCTAACGTCTCCACATCCGGCAGACTCAAGGGACTGATCAAGTCGCATTTTGGATAATGGCGCCCATTTTTGATCCGCCACAAGCTGATATAAATGTTATAGCTTAGACGTTTCCGAAAAATATGGCGATTTTCCAAATGATTGACTTGGATAAATTGATCCACCAGATCCGTGATCGCTTTGATTTGATGCCCCTTCAAGTCAACAAATAACGACTCTAAGCGGTCCGATTTTTCCAGAAAATAGCGGTAATAAAAGTGTCGGATACAGCTCTCTTTTCCTTCGATCCGCAACGGCCGATAATCCAGCTTGATCCCCGCTTTTTTCAACGCGGTCTCAATTTTTTTCAAATAGCGCTGCGTATTGGACGCGCTCAAATACAATTTATCCGCCAAATCGCTGATACTTGAACATTTTTCATACAACAATTCTTCAATGATCTGAAACTCAGGTGACTGCTGCAGCACATCTGCATATAAGCGATTGATGCTTACATGTGGTTTTACTTGAATTTGGTACAATCCCTTAAACTTTTCAATATGAAAATCGTCCTGATCGTCATTGATCAACTTGACGTCCTTCAATAGAATAGGCAGCGAACACTCCAATTCCTCAAGCAGCTGATCGCTCGGCAAGCCCACCTGACTTGCATACAATAATTCAACAAAGCGCAGACGTCGTAAGCTGCTTGTTCCTAAAACCTCTCTAAAATCCATCTCTACATCCCCTTTTTTACCCCTCTTAAACTAGCGCTGTTCCTAAAATCATCAGATCAGGCCTTTGTACCAACACATCCCTCACGCACCGGACGAATTTTTATTACCTGCGGCACGCTTATTCTCATTGCTTGAGATACCCATACCTCAAAGTGGCTCTGCTAAAAAATCACACGCGTAATTTTCGGATCGTATGAACTGTTTTGGTTCGTTTCCCTCCTGCCCTATGACCGTTTTAAAGCGCTTTCCTAAAACAACCCGATGTATTTATAATTTTTAAAAAAGTTAGGCTGTTAAAAGGAATTGTCTTATTTTTTCCAAATTTTCATCAAGAATGACCCAAAAATTTAACTGTTCTTCCTTATATCTACATGATAGCGAATCTTATTTTTTGACGCTTTTCTATTATTTTTTTGTGTATAGTTATTATAAAGCGCAGAGGACCCGTAATTTAATAACTTATAAATAAGACTCCGTTATTTATTTCGTTTTCTTTATAAGTGATAAACTTTATAAATACTCAAATTAAAGAAACTAAATAAAAAATTTGAATCATTTTCTTTCAAATTGTTTAAAAAAAAAGAGTCTAACAACGCAGACGCTGTCAGGCTCTTAGAACTAGCTATTTAGCTAAAAATTACTTCTTACTTCTATTAAGATACAAGGATAAGATACCCAGCATTACGCCTCCAAGAACGAGCGTCCCCGCTATCAACGTGAGTCCTTGAACCCCGAATGCTCCGGTTTGAGGCAATACTCCAGTGCGGACTTTTTTGTTCAGTACCTTCAAATAGATCGCATTCTCATCATTGATCGTGATGGAGGACTCCGTCACATTCCCATGGTCATCGATTACACATTTCCCATCTTCTTTGATCTCAAATGTGATCGGCGTAGTGAGCATTCCATAGCCGTTCGGACTATCCGTTTCAGTCAATGTGTATTTCCCTGGCTGCAAGAGCATAAAATCAAAGATCGGGCCGCCAGCGATCGTTTCATTATAATTGGGACCTGTTAATTTGAAGGTCGCTCCCGAGATCCACGCATCATGGTCATCGACCTTCTCAACGATCAGAGAAAAGTCCGTTAATTGATTCCGAACCGCGTGCTTCCCTGTGCTGCCATTTACCTTGAAGACCACCGAGCTAGGTGCACTGCTGTTGTTTTCTGTCGCTTCAATGGTAAACTTCGCCATCTTCTGGAAGCCCTTTGGCACATATGTTTCCTCTACCGTATAAGTTCCGATCGGCATGTTTTTGATCGTCACTTTTCCTGTTCCTGCTTCTGGAGCAAGATTTTCCGCCAGCACTTTTCCATCGCTGCGGGTCACCTTAAATTTCGGCAGATCGGTGGTAAACGGTGTCTTTCCGTCCCCCATGACCTTCCAGAATGAATAGTCCCCTCGCAGCAGCTCATTGGTGATTTTGATCCCGCCATTAGGCATAGTATCAGAAGTGAAGATCCCTTGATTCAGACTGGCCTTCTTGTACCCATTCGTTCGTGTGGGTTCCACGACACGGTAAGTATTCCCCGAACTGCCGTCGACAGGTGAGAAGGTTCCTTTCCATTGGTTCGCCGCATTCAACGTCAGCGATTGGACATCGGTCCACGTTGATCCCGCCAGCCGCTGAAGCTTCGCCGTCACTTTTGATCCCCGCATGCCCCAATAATTGTCTGTTTCTGTCGCCAGCTTGTCTGACCAGATTTTCTCCACTGGGATCACAAATTCATCCTTTTGGAGCCTTACAGACGGACGCCCGAATTCCATTTCATCATTTGTCCGTTCAGGTGTCGGGTACAGCATGGTCTTGTTATTGGCCGGATACCAGTGATTCGAAACAAAGTTGCTGTCATTCGTCTTTAATTTGACCGTGTATTCCAACTCGATCTCTTGGTTTTGAGTCAGGTTGATGTTTTCTAGTTCAATTTGACGGTTATTATTGGTTGATTTGACTCTCGCCATATCCTCTTGGGCGATTACCGGTGCACTATTGCTCACCTGCTTGACCTTTGGCGCTTTCCCATTTGTTGTGACAAGTTCGACCATGTCGCCTAAGGGGTCAAGTACGATCCCCTTATCAACCGTCCGAATGATCGTGTCGTACCACGACTTGACATACTCGGTCAAACTCCCCGTGTCATTTTTCGCATGGTAGAAAAAGTAATCGTTTTGTGTATCAGTCTTCGCATTGGCCTTTTTCGTCGCCATTTTGTACATTCCTTCTAATAGCGTCGCCGCGGGATGATCCCCATCTCCTGTTGATCGGATCTGGACCGCCAAACTATGGATCTCTATTCCGGAATTTTTTAATTTGTAGGCCGTTGAATTGGTGGTCGTTAAGTGACTAGTGATCGGCTGCCCGTTTACTAGGAAATTTTTGGCGAATTTCGTATTGATACCTGTTCCCTCAAAGGTATGCTCGCCATTGTAATTCGGTGCATACCCGCTATCAAAGCCGGTGATCAAGGTCTGATCATAAAACATCGAAGGTTCGCGTACCGCACTTGTCGGCTTCCAGCTTATATTGGGCGCCCCATCCGTCAAAACAAACAGCAGCTTGTACCGGTCCTCACCAAGGCTTGATCCCGATGCGTTAAAAATGTCTTCCGCCTCCTGCAATCCACGTTGAGTAAAGGTCATCCCCGCAGGCGTCAAGTTCCGGTACACCTTCACCATGTTTTGCCAATCGGAGGGTTTGTTGGACAATTTATGATGGGTCTTGGTTCTCGTCCAGCCCCATTGACCTTCAATACTTTTATTGTAGGAAGCGAAGATATGTCCGCCTACACGGATCGAGTTCGCATCGCCCCCCGAGATTTCCTGCAATTTATCGACGATCTTCTGCATCGCATCCGCGCTCTGCTTCTTTTTAGCTCCAGCCATTGAACCAGTATTGTCTAAAAGAAAGACGATATCCACGCCGGGCTTGTAGGTGGTATTCCCTCGAACATTCAATTTGATTTTAAACTCGTCGGGTTCACTGGTTTCCTGCGCGTACTTCCGCAAGAGAAAATTGGGTTTTGTTGCCTCTCCCCCATATTTAATATAGGAATTGCTGTAGGTATCATTGGCGACATTCCAGTTTTTTACGCCGTCCCACCCCGTTTGTCCGGCTACGCCCCCTTGGTGATTAATAACATTCGTCTGCCCCGTCGGCTGCCAAGAAAATTCAGGATAGGTCCCGGCATCGTGTTTATACTTCGTTTCTTTGTTCGTATACAATTGATTGTACATACGGCTGGTCCCATAGGGTTGTGCTGCTGATGCCGTTGCAGCCATCGGCGTGTTTTCCTTTTTGGGCCCGATCCGTTCGTCTGTCGATTGCTCCGTTTCGGTAGATGCTTTTGTTACCTTCTTCGTTGCCTTGTTGGTCCGTTCAAGAGCAAACGGCGCTTGTCTTTCTACGATATTTTCATGGATCTTTGGTGCATCTCCGTCCTTCGCCGGTTCTGACTGCTGATCCATTTGGACATACAAATGCAGGGCATTGATCGCTCTAGGCACTTCCAGCACCAACCGCCCATCACTTTTTTCTGAGAAGTTCTCTTCGATCAGCCACCCCTCTTTTTCTGTCATCGTTTCGTGTTTCGGATACTCGATCACTTGATCTTTCTCATCCGTCACCCGAAATTTCATGCGGCGCGGCGCATCCTTTTCCTCACTTTGATGCTCATAGGACACGACCCATTGATTGCTCTCTCCCTCCTTTTCATATGTATATGAGAGGTCCAACCACTTCTCATCCACCAACTGAATATCCTTTGCTTCTGCATGAACCGAGACGACAGTCACTGCCGCCTCAGCGATAATCGAAAAAAGCAACATTAAAAAAATAACTATGTTTGTCTTTTTCATACACTCTCTCTCCCTTTCTCCATTCGTCAACCCCCGAGTTTACTGTGCGAAACTGCTTCAACCTGAAGCGATTTGATAAGAAACGAGTGAATTATTTTTTTGTTTCCTACGCCAGTCTTTTATTATTTATTCCTTATTAGAACCTCTAGAATAGCAGATTAAGAATTTTTTTCATGGCGCCGTTTTCTGAAAAATAAAGTTATTTTACCTAAATCTAGAAGGACAAAGCCCTGTACTCATTTTATTCATTTTGTTATTTAGTTCGTTTGGTTTAATTCTTTTAAAGTTAATTAATGTTCATTTTAAATAATCACATTAAACCTTTTGAATATCTTCTCCTCTCCGCCCCTGCAAACCTCCTCTCAACAAACAACTTCACACGACTACTTTTTGCGAAATCACCTTTAATAAATAACGTTTCTATCTCCCTTTTAAACACAAAAAAGCCGAGTGATCTTCTCAACTGCTGCATGAGAAGGCCATTCGGCTATAAAACATGTTTCTATCTATTTAAGGTTTTCGACTATGATACACGCATACGCTGCTCAAGAAGACACCCATACTTACGAAAATCCCTGCCAACAAATAGAAATTCCGCAAGCCGATCCCCCCGGTATTCGGTAAAGCACCCGGCCGGATCTTTTTATTTGTTACCTCTAGAGCGATCGTATTGCCTGTCTCCTTGATCCCTCCTGATCCAGCGACATTCGGATGTTCCTTGATAGTCACGCGACCGTCCACCTGGATCGTGAACAGGATGGGTTCCGTTATGGCCTCGTATCCTTCGGGAGAGACCGTTTCTGTTAACGTATAATCCCCTGGACGCAAGTCAGAAAAATCAAATGCCGGTCCGCCAACAATCGTTTCTTCATAGGCCTCACCGGTGAGCTTGAAGCTCGCTCCCGCAAGTGATTTCCCCTCATCATCCATCTTTTCAACACGTAATGCAAAATTTTCCAACGCATTGATGGCGTGGTATTCTTCGGTTTGATTATTGACCTGGATGATCAAAGATTCCGCTGTTTTATCTTCAGTTACATGGAGCGTAAAAGGCGCCATCTTTTGGAATCCTTGGGGCACATGCGTCTCTTCCACGAGATACTCTCCAAGCGCAAGTTCTTCGATCGTAACGGCGCCGTTTTTATCAGGTGTCAGGTTTTCCGCAACGAGGCGCCCCGCCGCCGTTTTCACCTGAAATGTCGGCAAGTCCTTTGTAAAAGGCGTCTTCCCATCCTCCATGAATTTCCAAAAACGGTAGCTTCCACGTAACAGCTCATTCGTGACCGTGAGGCCCTCTGCCTTCAAGTCCTCTGAAGTAAACTGCTCCTGACTGAGAACGGCTTGCTTGTACCCGGAGGTTCGCGTCGGCTCAATGACCCGATAGTGCTGGTCGGCATCCCCTTCTACAGGGGAAAATTGGGCTTTCCAGTCATTTGCTTCAGTTAATTCTACCCTTTCGACCTCTTTCCAATCCGTCCCCTCCAAGTGCTGGAGGACCGCTGTGATCGAATCTGGCCGTAGTTTCCAGTAATTTTCTACCCCTTGAAGGTCATCCTTCCAGACCTTCATCACCGGAATGCGAAATTCCGCTTTTGGTAATTTGACAGATGGACTCCCAAATTCCAGCAAATCATTCGTCCGTTCAGGCAGCGGCTGTAGGGTCGTCTCCTTATTGGTCGGGTACCAGAGATTCGAGACAAATGACGGGTCATCACTCTTCAAACGAACCGTGTATTCGACTTCGATCTCCTGATCCCCGCTTAGATTGATATTGTCCACGTTGATCTGCTCTGCCGTATGGGAAATCACTGGCAGATCCTCGATCTTCGCGGCACCGTTGGCTACCTGCGTGACTTTCGGCGCCTTTCCTTCTTCCGTCACAAGCGTCACCATGTCTCCCAAAGGATCAACGATTTTCCCTTTATCGACCGTCCGAATGACCGTTTCGTACCAGCTCTTGAAATACTCCGTCAGATCTGCCCCTTTTTCAACATAATAGTAGAAAAAGTCTTCTGCCGTATCCTTCTCAGCATCTTGATTCCCATTGGCCCGCTTCGTCGACATTTTATAGAGCCCCCGCAGCAGCTCCTCCCGCTTATTCGTCTCATTCACATTGACCGTCAGCTGCATCGCGATCGTATGGATCTCGACTCCGGCATTTTTTATATCCATCGCTGTCGAGTTCGTCGTGGTGATATGACTGTTGATCACGCCATTGTATGCAGGAATGATCGTCGTCTTATAGCTTTTGGTCCCTAATACATCCCCAGGGTTGTAGCTTCCCTTCGTTCCCTTGTTAAAATCAGTAAAATGCAGGCGATCGACGAACATATCTTTGTTCGGTGTTCCTTTATCCTTTGTCGTCCAGCTCAAATTCGGCGCGCCATCCGTCAAAACAAACAACAATTGACGCCGTCCTTCCGAGTTCGGTGCTGCATCAAAAACATCTTTCGCTACGGTCAAGCCTCGCTGGGTGAAGGTCGCCCCCAGTGAATAAGCCCGTGCGTATTCCGCTTTTAATTTATCCCAATCGGCTACATTGTTAGACAATTGAAATGTTGGGATCTGCCCCTGCTTATCCCCCCAAGCATTTTTGGTATAGTCAGAAAAAATGTGCCCGCCGATCCGGATCGATTCTCCTGAAGAAGCGTAAACATTTTTTAATTCCGTGATGATCTTATCCAATGCCTCGTTCGCATAGGCTTTTCGATTCTGTGGTTCGCCAGTTTCCGTATTGTTCATCGAGTCAGAGTTGTCCAATAAGAAGACGATGTCCACCCCAGCATTTTGCGTCGTATTCCCGCGAACATTCAATTTGATTTTAAATTCTTCCTCGCGGTCTGTCTGCTGGGCATATTTCCGTAACTGAACATCTGGATTCGTTGCATCAGCTCCGTATTTGATGTACGAGTGCGTATAATCATTCTCCAAAACATTCCACGACGTCACCTTGTCCCAACCCGTCTGCTCGTTGATCCCCCCTTGATGATTCAAAACATTCGTTTGACCCTCAGGCTGCCACGCAAATGTCGGATAGGTTCCCTTCTCGTCTGTTTGATAATCCGGTTTTTTATTCGTATAAATAGGTTCATAGCTTTTCCCAAGGGTTGGTATTTGAGGCCCCTGCGGCAGTTTAGCCTCATTGACCATCGGTTGATCCGACGTCTTCTTTGTTGATGCTTTTGTCGCTTTCTTTTCAGTGGCTTTCGCCGTGGTTTTTTTTGTCGTTTCTTTCGTTTTTTCTTTCATCGTGCTTGTCGTTATTTCTTCCGTCGTCTTCGTCGTCACCTCTGCCGTTGCCACCGTCTCCCCTAAGACGGTGATAGTCGGAACGACGATACTCAGGATGATGATGACTAAAAGAAACAATGATCCGATCAACGCTTTGCTTTTTCCCATCTCTCACATCTCCTTCAACTAGTGCAGATTTAGCCCCTATAGCATACCAAATCGTCAATTTCCGTAAAAAACAATTCTTAAGTTATTTAAAGTTGACTGAAATCAATAGAATCAAGCAAACCGAAAAACACGGTGTTTTATTATTTTTATTTCTTCTTTTTGTGAAAAAGAAAGAGTATTTTTTTTTTTACTTTTTTTCTAATCCAGTGAATAGTTTTAAAACAAAAAAATCAACGGAGGCAATTTCCCGTTGATTTTTCCAATAAGCAATTCTTTTATTTTGTTATTTATTCGCCAATTCTGCATCTTTTTTTTCAGCAATTTCACCGATCATTTTTTGAATCAGCCGCGTGCTTTGAGTCGTCAAAAAGGGATCGATCACGACGACCGGATAATCTTCTGGGATTCCTTCCGAAGAGCCTGTGGTGATCAAGCAATCATAGCGCCTCAATTCATCCAACAGCTGAGCCGTCCCTACCGACAATTGTTCAAAATGAACGATCGAGATATTTCCAAAAACATACTCCTTGATCTGCTTCGCTAAAAAGCTTTCCTCTGTCGGCGACAAATCCGATAGCAGCAATACCTTCAAGGCATAGTCTTGCTCCGCGAGCCATTCCATACTATTGATGACCATGGTGATCAGCAGGTAGTTGTAGTTTTTAACGAAATCCTTCTCTTGAAACATCTGGTATTTCTCTACGAACCGTTCCACTAATCGACGGACTTTATTGAATCCGCGACTGTAGATCTTCTCCACTTCCATCAGGAAATCCGCACGATTCCGCCACAATACCCCGATGAATTGTCCCTCTGGATCATACAAATAAAAATCATTGCACAAAACGGTCGTCAAATCGATCTTATCCTGTTTAGAAAAGCGGTAGCCCAACATTTTGTCATAGTCCTGAACCAGCTCATAATGCCGCATGAACAGCTCCTGATATTTCGGATTGTCCGTCATCGCCAACTCCCGATGAGGAATACTGAATACGATCGAATCCGAAAAGGTCGCCCATAAACAATCTTGTAAAATAAACGGACGAAGATCCATCGCCACGATTTCTCTGACGACTTTTTTTAGTTCCTTATACGAATCCCCAAAGGGCAATTTGATTCCCTTCGTTCGCAGCTCTTCCTTTGGAAACGGGTGGTTGTTTTTTATCCTCCATAAGCTGATATAAATGTTGTACACCAAATATTTCTGGAAAACATATTTCCGCCAAATATCATTCACCTCGACGAACTCTTGAACATAGTTGTTGATCACATCGTATTGCACCGCCGTTAAATTAGGCAGCGTGCTTTCAAACATATTCTGCCGTTCGCTGTAAAACCGAAAATAAAAGGAGCGAATCTCTCCTTCTCGCCCTTCGATCCGCAGCGGACGGTAACAAAGCTCCATCCCAGCCTCTGACAAAGCCTTCTCAATTTTTTTCAACGCTCGTTGCGTGTTCGAAGTACTTAAATACAATTTTTTGGACAGCGACGTGATACTGTCACAACGCTCGTATAATAATTCTTCGATGATTTGAAATTCTGAGCTTCGATTCAAGGTGTCTGCATAGATATTGCCCAGGTTTACCTTTGGATCGATCTCTAAGCGGTACAGCCCCTTCACCTTGTTAATCAAATAATAGGAGTGCTGCTCGTTGATCAAATCGATGTCATTCAGCAAAATCGGCAGTGAACAATTCAGTTCACTCAGTAATTCATCACTGGACAGCCCATCCCTGCGGTAATAAAGCTTCTCTACCAATTCCAACCGCATAGTATCACTTGTTCCTAAAATAGATCTAAAATCCATAATGACCCCCTCCTGATTTAGTCAACTACTGACACCTCAACTGATTCTTTTGATCATTGCACAAAATCACATTTACGGAAAATGATTCTCTATGAAAATAATAAATCGAATAACAATTAAGAACAAGTAAAAAGTAAAAAAACATTTTTCGACAAAAAAAAAGACCTGCACGCAGCAGATCTCTTTTCTAAATTAATTACTTAAGTCATCTCCGTTGGTTTCAATCACTTTTTTGTACCAGTCGAAGGATTTCTTCTTGCTGCGTTTCAATGTGCCGTTGCCTTCGTTGTCGCGGTCTACGTAAATGAAGCCGTAGCGTTTCTTCATTTCACCGGTTCCAGCCGACACCAAGTCAATACAGCCCCAAGTCGTGTAGCCTAGGAGATCGACACCGTCTAAATCAACCGCGTCTCTCATCGCTTCGATATGCTTCGCTAAATAATCGATGCGGTAATCATCCACTACATACCCGTTCTCATCAGGAGTATCCACTGCACCTAACCCATTTTCGACGACGAATAATGGTTTTTGGTAACGATCGTACAGGTCATTCATAGTGATACGTAAGCCCAATGGATCAATTTGCCAGCCCCATTCACTTGATTCCAAATAAGGATTCTTCACTGAAGCAAAGATATTTCCGGCTGTTTGCTCCAACAATTCTGGGTCTGTCGTAGCAACACGAGAAGAGTAGTAAGAGAAGGAGATAAAGTCGACTGTGTGTGCCTTCAGCAACTCTGCGTCGCCTTCTTCCATCTTCACATCGATCCCTTTACGTGCCATTTCCTTCAGCGCATAAGCAGGGTATTCTCCTCGAGATTGCACATCAATAAAGAAGTAGTTTTGACGTTCTTCTTGACGACCTTCCCAGACATCTTCTGGTTTTGGTGTATAAGGATAGTATGAACCTGCCGCCAGCATACAGCCAACTTGGTTTTCAGGATCAACTTCATGAGCGATCTTCGTTGCGATCGCAGAGGCAACCAACTCATGATGAGCCGCTTGGTATTTCACCTGCTCCACATTTTCACCTTCTTCAAAGTACAGACCTGCACCCATAAACGGCGCATGCAAGATCATATTGATTTCGTTGAAGGTCAGCCAATATTTTACCAATCCTTTGTAGCGAGTAAAGATAGCATTACACAAGTTTTCATAGAAACCGACCAATTCACGGCTGCGCCATGCGCCATATTTTTCTACCAGATGCATCGGGCAGTCAAAATGCGTGATCGTTACCAATGGTTCGATGCCATATTTTTTACATTCCTTGAAAATATCTTCATAGAATTTCAAGCCTTCTTCATTCGGCTCTTTTTCGTCGCCTTTCGGGAAGATCCGACTCCATGCTAAAGATAAACGGTAGGTTTTGAAGCCCATTTCAGCAAATAAGGCGATGTCCTCTTTCCAATGGTGGTACATATCGATGGCTTCTTTTGCTGGATAAAAATGTTCGTCATCAAAATCAAACATTTTCGTTTTACCAGCGATCACGCCGAAACGATCTTTCCCAACGGGTGCCAAATCGACGTTTGCCAATCCGCGTCCGCCTTCGTTATAGCCGCCTTCACATTGATTCGCAGCGGTCGCGCCGCCCCATAAAAAGTCTTTTCTAAATCCCATTGCTTCATTCCTGCTTTCTATTTTACTTTTTCTAAATCTAATTCACGTGCCACTTCGTCCTGAACTTCGATGCCTTCTTTTTCTAGACGTTCGATGGTTTCTTTGAAGTTCGGCAAATGATCTTTATGTGCGATGAATAATTCGTCCATGATTCGTTGCGCTGTTTTACCAGAACGCACCATTGGGTTGATGGTAAATGCTTGCAATGCAGTGTTGTAGTCCCCAGTCACTGCTGCTTCGATCGTCAATAATTCCATGGCTTTCATGACTTGCAGCCAGCCGCGTTCTGCTGTAGGCAATTCGCCAAAGGCCACGTTACGCGCTCCTTGTCCGCCGATATACGCAGAAACTTCAACAACACAGTCTGCCGGAAGATCGGGCACTGCGCCATCATTTTTCGTAGAAACAACCAATTGCGTATTTTTATTTGAATAGATAGACGCGATCGATTCACAAGCTGCATCAGAATAATACGCGCCGCCACGTTGACCCAATTGTTCAGGTTTGTAATCCAAGTTTGGATCTTTGTATAATTCGAACAATTCTGTTTCCGTCTTCTTCACTTGTTGGGCACGCGTACCGATTGTTTTGTATTCTTCCAACGCATGTGCCAATGTTTCTTCTTCTTGGTAATAATAATGGTGGTAGCCGCAAGGGATCATTTGCATTTGTTCCAGGATCTCTCTTGGGAACGGAATGTCATGAATGTTTTTCGGCATCCCAGTTTCATCGCCTTCATACATTTTATTAATGATCTCTTGTGTCACGTTTTTCCCGTGGGTATCGGCCACTTTATGCCAATGGAAGTGGTTCAACCCAGCAAATTTATAAATCAATTCATCTGGTTGTTTTCCTAGCATTTCAGGTTCGATCATCTGCGCCATCACCGGTACATTACATAAGCCGATGACTTTATCCCATTTTCCATAACGAACGACAGCTTCCGTCACCATACCGCTTGGATTTGCAAAGTTGATCAACCACGCATCAGGACAGAGACGTTTCATATCCTCTACGATATCTAAAATGATCGGGACTGTCCGAAAAGCTTTGAACATGCCGCCAGCACCATTCGTTTCTTGACCAAGCATGCCGTAATACGCTGGAATACGCTCATCTTTGATCCGAGCCTCTAACAAGCCTACACGGAATTGTGTCGTCACAAAATCGGCATCTTTCAAGGCTTCTTCACGGTCCAACGTAATGTGGACTTTCACATCATAAGGAGAAGCATCCCACATCCGTTGCGCCATTGCTCCAACGATCTCAACTTTTTCCCGTCCTGCTTCAATATCGACCAACCAGATCTCGCGTACTGGTAATTCATCATAACGTTTGATAAAACCTTCCATTAATTCCGGTGTATAACTACTTCCGCCACCAATTGTAGCGATCTTTACTCCTGCTGCCATTCAATCGACTCCTTCTGTTTTATTTACATTCTAATTATCTATGATGTAAAATTTGAATTCAATGCGTTTACAATTTGTTCCATCTATATTTACAAATCGATGATTGTAAACGGTTTATTTTGTAAATACCGATGGAATATTTCTCGTTTTTTCTCATTTAATCCACAAATCTATTTACGAATAATTTATAATAAACGTAAACGGATGGAGGTACGCACATGTTACTATCAGAAAAAATGAAGCAAACGGACTTTTCTAATGCTGAGTCCGCCTTAGTCGCCTACATCTTGGACAAAGGTACAGCGATCGAACCCATGACTATCAAAGAAATTGCGGAAGCCAATTATGTCCATCCTTCGACGTTGATCCGCGTAGCCAAAAAATTAGGGTATCAAGGTTGGCTGGAATTACGAACAGAATTCCTTGCAGAACAAACGTATCTGCAAACGTACTTTGACGATGTCGATGCGAATTTTCCTTTCCAATCAAATGAAGGATTGATGACGATCGCTAACAAGATCGCTTCTTTAGAACGCACGACCATTGACGATACACTCAGTCTGCTAAATCACGATGACCTGCAAAAAGCCAAACAGCTTTTGCTTAACGCCAGTCAAATCAAGATTTTCGGCAGCAATGCCAATTTACTGATCTCACAGGATTTCGCTTTAAAAATGCGCCGCATCCAAAGAAACGTCGTTACCAGCCAGACAATGGGCGAGGATGCCTATGAAGCCTTCAACAGCCAACCAGATACTTGCGCGATCTTGATTTCCTACACGGGAGAAAATAACTTTATCTTGCAGATCGCCCGCATTTTGCGGAAACAACAGGTTCCCTTTATCGCGCTGACCAGTATCGGGGAAAATACGCTGGCTTCTCTTAGCCATGCGACGCTGCGCATGACTACTAGAGAACGGCTCTATTCAAAAATCGCCAATTTTACCATCAATTCATCGATTTGCTACTTGTTGGATGTTTTGTATAGCTGCATTTTCGCTGAGGATTATCAAAAAAATCTGAATCATCTGATTGAAATCGGAGAGCTTGCGGATAAACGCAAAACCAGTTCAGCGATTATGGCGGAGTCTCCTGAATCAATGGTTCGCTTTACCGAATCCTTCCGCCCCAATTAATCAACTCCATAAAAAATGGAATGTGAACAAACACATTCCATTTTTTTCTGTTTAAACTAACACCGTTAATAATTCATCCTCGTTACAAATATCTTTCTTCTGATCAGATTCAATAATATCTAAGTAATCTGCTGAATTCGTCACGATAACTGGTGTCTCGACACTGTAACCAGCTTCTTCGATCGCTTTGATGTCGAAGGTCACCAATTTGTCGCCGCGTTTCACTTTTGCTCCTTGTTCAACGAAAGATTCAAAGAATTGACCGTCTAATTGAACCGTGTCTAAACCAATATGAATCAATAATTCTAAACCATTATCTGATACTAGCCCAATCGCGTGTTTTGTCGGGAACATCGTCATTACTGTGCCGTCAAATGGCGCAACGACTTCACCAACTGTTGGATGGATCACAACGCCTTTACCTAAAACACCTTGTGCAAATGCTTGATCTTTAGCTGTTGACAAAGGCATCATTGTGCCTGTTACAGGAGCAGTGACGATTTCTTTGCGAACTTCCATCGCCTTTTGTCCTTCTTCGACTTCCGCAACGACTGTATCATCTTTCCAGAAGAAGAGTGTCAATGCAAAACCGATCACAGCGGCAATAACAATGGAAATTACTGAGTAGATTGCTCCAGATGTATCGCCTGTTTGCTGATTGATATAACTTGGAATACCAAAGACGCCCAAACCGCCCATTACATATGAACGAACATTCATCGCTGTCATGAAAGCCCCAGATACTGCCCCACCGATCATTGAATAGATAAATGGTTTTTTCTTAGGAAGAGACAGACCGTAAATAGCCGGTTCAGTAACTCCGCAGATCCCTGAAATAACTGCTGGTACAACCAATGCTTTTTCCTTTGGATTCTTCAAACGGAAGTACATTGCAGCAACTGCCGCTGTTTGTGCAAAGCTGGCACCAAACATTCCTGTCAATGCTGTAGAATAGCCCATTGTTCCCAGTTGCAAGATCGCAATCGGAATCAAGCTCCAATGCAGACCGAACATTACTAGTACTTGCCAGAAGAAACCAACGATCAAACCGAACAAGATCGGAGAGAATGCCAATAAGCTGTCGAACCCAGTTGCTAACATATTCGTCAAGATCGTAATGACTGGACCGATTACCAAGAAGCCGATCGGCAACGCGATCAACAATAAGAAAAAGGGTACGAAGAAGTTTTGGATCACTTCTGGAATCACTTTGCGTAATGGTCGTTGCAACTTGCTCGCCATCCAGACGATCAAGATCGATGGGATAACACTGCTTGTATAATCATTCGCTACAAAAGGCAGTCCCATAAAGGTCATGTAGACCGGACTTTCAAACATACTGCCGGAAAATAGCGTGTACAGAGGTTGGACATCGCCGCCCCCAGTCAACGTGGACAATTGGATTGCCGGATAACACAACGCACCACCAATCACCAGACCCACATATTGATTCACGCCGAATTTCTTCGCGGCTGCAACTGCTACTGCGATTGGCAAGAACATGAAGATCGCGTCACCAATGGCATTCAGCACAATATAGGTACCGCTTTCAGGAGTCAGTACGCTTGCTGCTACTAATAAGGCATTCAGCCCTTTGATCATCCCGCCAGCACTTAATGCTCCAAGAAATGGTTGGAAGATTCCGCTGATCACATCGATCAATCGGTCAAAAAGACTACCTGACGCTTCGACTGGTGCGCTGCTTTCGCCGCCAAGTCCTGCCATATCCACGACGTCTTCATAGACTTGTCCAACATGATTGCCGATAACGACTTGATATTGACCAGCACTATGCATGATCGTTACAACACCATCCATATTTTTCAATACATCATCGTTTGCTTTGCTCTCATCCTTTAATTTAAAACGTAAACGCGTGATACAATGCGTTAAGCTGTTGATATTGTCTTTGCCGCCAACATTTTCGACGATTTTTTCCGCTAATTCACGATATTTTCCCACTTCTATTTCCTCCTAATTTGTAGTCGTCCTGTCTGTCTGTCTAACAGCACCCGGGTATTTCCTGTTAAACAAGCGCAGTGTTTTTTATTGCGTCACTTTTTGCACTAACCGTGCGATGTGGATCGTTAAATACAATTTCTCATCGTTCGTCATTTCGTATTGATACTTTTCTAAAATAAAATCCGCGATCTTCCCTACACATTTGTAGGCATTTTGATATTTTCTCTGAATGATCAAAAGCAGCTCATCGTCTGTCTCATCAGCAACTTGCCGTTGATTCATGATCCGTGAGGCAAAAAAGCGCAGATGCGTCGTAAAACGATAAAAATAGACAGATTCTTCATCCAGTTGAACTTTAAAATAATAGCTTGTAATTTGTATGATTTCCTGCATCATCTCTGTCATTAAAAAGGCATCATCATTATCGTTTTCCGTTTGCGCATTGACTAGATGCAAAGCAATGTTTCCTGCTTCATCTTCCCCTAGATCAATACCGAACTTCTTTTTGATTCTCTTTACCGCGTCTACCCCTACTGAAAATTCATCAGGAAAGAACCGTTTAACGTCCCACAATAAAAGATTACGGACGCGAACACCTTCTTTGACGCGCTGGATCGCTGCATATAAATGATCCGTTATGGAAATGTAGAGCGAGTCATTCAATGGATTCTTCAATGTGACTTTTGCTTCGTCAATAATGTCATTGGCGATTTCTACATAGGCAATTGGCATATCCTCTAAAAGCTCTTGAAACTTATGGGACAATTCATTGTTGGCAAGATGGTAGGTTTTATCGATCGCGTCCTCCGCTATCTCATCCCCCACTTTTTTCTGAAAGGCTAGACCACGCCCCATTACAACGATTTCGTTATTTTTTTGATTCGTTGTAATTACCACATTGTTATTCAAAATTTTTCGAATCTGCATCCAATGCTCCCCCGTTCTGTGACATTCGCTACTCAAGCTCTTTTCCACGATCTCTTTCACTTAAAATGATAGATATATTTGTGACCGCTGTCAAACTCAATTTTGTTTTTTTAAGATCCTCCTTCCTATTTTTGAGCAACAAAAAAACCCAATGAGCGCACGACAAATAACATCGAATACGTCATCAGGTTTAGCTTGTATTTAAACAATCACTATCCATCATTTGGTCTATTTAATTCAAAATTAGCTTAACAAACAGAGAAAGCGCTGTCAATAGTTTTTACAAAAATAATTTTATTCGCCTTGTATTTTGTGAACGCCTATTAGCCTGCCTCCAGTACAAAAAGCTGTAAACCCTCGTTCCTTTATGCGCTTAGAAAGCACCGCTTAAAAGGTTGATCGCCAAAGATAAAAATATCACGACCATCACGATGCTGCCCCACAAACTTAACATAATGAAAGGAGACGTATTTTCGTTTCCTTCCTTTTTTATATTTTTAAATGTCCGCACGGTCATCCATAACTGCCAAATCCCCAACAATAAAAACACGATCCCAATAATCATACGCATCACTCCCCTTGTCCTCATTTTACACCTGCAAGCAGGCGTTAGACAAATCCTCGAACAGATTAATTGAATTCTGCTTGGATATCCTTTAGGGTAAAGGAGTACTTAAAAAAGAAAGGATGGCATTTCAATGACCAAGAAAATTGCAGCGATCGTTACAGATTTAGTAGAGGATGTTGAACTATCCTCTCCGAAAGAAGCACTAGAAAAAGACGGCAATGAAGTCACTATTATCAGCTTCGAAGCCAATCAAGAAATTACAGGTAAAAAAGGAACTACCTTCAAAAGCGACAAAGGAATCGATGAAGTAAAACCAGAAGACTTCGATGCCCTATTGATCCCTGGTGGATTTTCTCCCGACCAATTACGCGGCGATTCACGCTTTGTCGCTTTCGTTACCTACTTCTTAGACAAAGAAGAACCACTCTTTGCGATTTGTCACGGCCCACAATTATTTATCCAAACAGGTTTGACAAAAGGTCGTACAATGACTGCCTATACAACGGTTCGTCCAGATGTCGGCTACGCTGGCGCTATCGTTAAAGATGAGGCTGTGGTGGTCGATAACAAACTCGTTACGAGCCGCACACCCGATGATCTTCCAGACTTCAACGAAAAAATCATTGAAGTACTACACGCATAATCGGTAAGGGACTAGACTATATCTAGTCCTTTTTTTGATCCCTTCAATAAAAATAGATCGCGTTGAGACGCTCCTAAAATGAACGATAGCCCGCTCAATCATGAGCGGGCTATCTAACTAATCAATATTCATTATTCTAAAGTTGAGGGTGTTGACTATTACTAAAAATTAACTATTTCTCGTTTAAACGATGTATTCCCAAATCCTTCTAATACATCCTTGTAACCCTATAGTTACGCCAGTTTGATTAAATTTCATCAAAATGAGTTAAAGTGTCGCATAAAAATATCTTTCGTATAAAACAACTATAGCACAAGTACAATCAAAACGAAAATAGTCAAATAAAACATTATATAATTCTTAAATCATTTTCCTGTTTATTTTCAGCAAGAAAAACCGTTTGTCTTCTTTTTCAAAGCGTTTAAAAAGCTAAAAAAATAACATCGTTTGCACCAAAATAATTTAACCCATATAAAAATAATACAAGGCCATTAATAATGAAGGAAAGGACGATGATCCCATAACGGATTGTCAAGTAAGAATACCCTTCTGGGCGATACCCAGTATGCCTTTTTCCATGGTAACCGATCATAAGAATCAGTAATAAAACCGTCATCACAGTCTGAAAAACCAACCCTGCTAAGTATAACAAAGGTCCACCATGATTCAGTTGGATAAAATACCCTCCCATTGTTAGTATATCAATCAAAATTGCGACTAGCGGCATGAACACGCCTCCCTTCAAATACTCACCTCGAGTATACCTCGATTCTTCAAAAAATCATTAAAAAAGCTCTCGAAAATTCGAGAGCTTACAGTCTATTGCTTTTATCCGACAACTGCCCCATTAGGCATCTCTTCAGGTGCTTCAACTACCTTCAATGTACCATCTGGCGCTTCCGCTGAAAGAATCATTCCTTGACTGATCTCTCCACGCATTTTACGTGGCTTAAGATTCGCTACGATGATCAGCTTTTTCCCAACTAGAGATTCTGGGTCAGCATAATATTCTGCAATTCCAGATAAGATTTGACGGTCTTGGTTGTCCCCTGCATCCAAGCGGAATTGCAGCAATTTGTCTGCACCTTCGACTTTTTTGCATGCCATGACTTCCGCCACTTTTAATTCGACCTTGTCGAAAACATCAAACTTGATGTCTTTATCTTTCACAGAGACCAATTCCGTTTCTTCTGGGTCCCATTTAATTTTTTCTTCCTCTGGCTGACTGCCTTCAGACATTTTTTCTTTGATATAGGCTGTTTCTTCCTCCATATCTAGACGTGGGAAGATTGGTTTGCCTTTCGGTGTTACTTTTGTCTCTTCTGGGAATTCGCCAAAATGAATTGTTTCTAGGTTCATCTGCTCCGAGTTTAATCCTAACTGTTCAAAAATTCGTTTAGGCGTTTGTGTCATGATTGGCTGCAACAGAATAGCTACGATGCGCAGACTTTCTGCTAAGTGAACCATTACGCTGTCTAATTCCGCTTTGCGCTCTTCGTCTTTTGCTAAGACCCATGGCTCTGTTTCATCAATGTACTTGTTCGCACGAGAAACCAGCGTCCACACTTCTGCTAGGGCATTGTTGAATTCCATTTTGTCCATTGATTCGCGGTAGCGGCTAACAACATTTGCTGCAGTCGTGGATAACTCGCTGTCAAAATCTGTCACCAATGATTTATAGGCAGGAACCATCCCATCACAATATTTATTGATCATCGCGACTGTACGATTCAACAAGTTTCCTAAGTCATTCGCCAAGTCATAATTCACTCGAGCAACAAAATCCTCTGGTGTAAATACACCATCTGAACCAAACGGGATTGCTCTTAATAGGTAGTAACGAACGGCATCCAATCCGTAACGTTCTACCAACATTTCTGGATATACGACATTTCCTTTTGATTTCGACATTTTGCCGTCTTTCATCATCAACCAGCCGTGACCATAGATTTTTTTCGGCAATGGCAATTCAAGAGCCATCAACATGATTGGCCAATAGATCGTATGGAAACGAACGATTTCTTTTCCGACCATTTGCACATCTGCCGGCCAATATTTTTGGAACAAGCTGTCATCATCAGAGCCGTATCCTAAAGCAGTGATATAGTTTGATAATGCATCGATCCATACATACACCACGTGTTCAGGATTCGCATTGACAGGGATTCCCCATTTAAAGGTCGTCCGTGAAACAGCTAAATCTTCCAAGCCCGGTTTGATGAAATTATTGATCATTTCATTCTTACGCGATTCAGGCTGAATAAATTCAGGATGCTCTTCGTAATAGTCCAATAAACGATCCGCGTACTTACTCATACGGAAGAAATAAGATTCTTCACGAACCAATTCTACTTCATGTCCACTTGGTGCTTTCCCACCGATCACATTGCCTTCTTCATCACGGTATACTTCTTCCAGTTGTGTTTCTGTGAAATATTCTTCATCCGAAACAGAATACCAGCCTTCATATTCCCCAAGATAAATATCGCCTTGCTCCAACAACTGGTCAAAAATCTTTTTGACCGCTGCTTGATGGTACCCATCCGTCGTACGGATGAATTTATCGTAGCTGATATCGAGCGTCTTCCATAATTTTTTGATGTCCGTCGCCATCTTGTCTACGTATTCCTGTGGTTCTACGCCAAGTTCATCGGCTTTCTTTTCAATTTTTTGTCCGTGTTCATCGACCCCAGTCAAATAAAACACATCAAAACCCATCATGCGTTTGTAGCGTGCAATCGCATCACAGGCAATCGTTGTATAAGAATTCCCAATGTGCAGTTTGCCACTTGGATAATAAATCGGCGTTGTAATATAAAATGTTTCTTTCTCTGCCATGAGGCTCCTCCTTTAAAAATAGATTCTCTCGTAGTATACCATAAAAGGGCTTTGCTTTTAAGAAAATGAAAGAACCTGCTCTATTTATTGGAAACTGATTTAATAACCTAAAATAAATCAAAAAACAGCAAGTCTACCTCGACTCGCTGCCTTCCTTATTTTCGTAAAATTTTTTCCATCTTTTTCCCTTTGGCTAACTCATCGACCAGCTTATCTAAGTAGCGAATTTTTTGCATCAAGGGATCGTCAATTTCTTCTACGCGATAACCGCAGATCATGCCTGTTATCAAGACAGTATTTTCGTTTAATCGGGGAACTTCCGCAAAAAAAGTCTCCATATCAACGCCTGTATCCAACTGCTGCTGCAGCCCGTTTTCATCATAGCCTGTCAACCAATAAATCACTTGGTCGAGCTCTTCTTTCGTGCGTCCTTTTTTCTCAACTTTCTGAAGGTACAATGGATAGATGGACGCAAAGCTCATTTTAAAAATCTTACTCATATACTGACCCCTTCTTTATAAAAAATGCAATACTATAAGAAAAATACAAAAAGAAATAATCAACCCAGCACCCGCAACAATTCCTTGTTTGAGCTGTTGATCTAGATCAACCTCTTTTCCTTTTAGTCGATCTATTTTAAATTGAAAAGCAAACATCGTAATAAAATTTGCTGCGGCCGCCATCACTATATAATAGGTCAGTTCGCGATGGGGAATATCTTCTGGTAAAAAAATCACGACTAATAAGAGTAACGCGGTCAGTATAGGCCCTACAAAATACAAAACGGACAATTTTGCGATCGTTTCTTTGTGTTTGATCTCTTTCACCACATCTGAATCTTTCACCAATAGGTCGTCCAAAGATAGTTTAAAAATTGTTGATAAACGCAACACGCTTTCAATATCGGGGATCGTCTTCCCTGTTTCCCAATTTGAGATCGTTCGTTTTGATACAAAAATTCTATCGGCTAATTGTTCCTGTGTCCATTCCGCTGCCTGCCGTTCGCTTTTGATTCGTTGACTGATTTCCATTCCCTCATCGCTCACCTTCAATAATTGAATTTCATGAATCAAAATTACTTCAATTGTGCCAAAAAGTCGATAGAAAGTTCTTTCTACCCTTGATATAACAGCCTTTCTATGACCGTGTCACGCCGTCTTGTCTTGCGGCTTCTGCGACCTTTAAGGTGATCAAATCGACGACATTTTCATCGAAAGCCGATGGAATGATATAGTCAGAGGTTAATTCCGAGTAAGGGATCGAATCCGCGATCGCATGGGCACAGGCAAGCTTCATGCGGGGGGTGATCCGTTTTGCTTCTGCTGTGAAGGCCCCACGAAACAATCCTGGAAAAGCGAGCACATTGTTGATTTGGTTTGGAAAATCGGAACGACCGGTTCCTACCACAGAAGCTCCGCCAGCGATCGCCTCTGCGTAGGTGATTTCTGGTTCAGGATTCGCCATAGAGAAAACGATGTTCCCCTCATTCATAGAGGCTACCATTTCTTTCGTCACTAGATTTGGTGCAGATACACCGATAAAAACATCTACTCCGACAAATGCTTCTGCCATCGTGCCCGTAAAATCCTTAAGCGTAATCAAATGTAAAATTTCCTTTTCAACGAAGGTCGCATTGGGCATCTGCTCATTCAATGCGCCATCTTTATTGAAGGCAACGATGTTCTTCACGCCTAGATCGACAAGCATATGAATAATCGCACTACCTGCTGCACCAATTCCTGAGATCACAACGTTTAGATCCTGTGGTTCCTTTTTTACCAGCTTCAACGCATTGATCAATGCCGCAGTCACGACAACTGCGGTCCCGTGTTGATCGTCATGAAAGACAGGAATATCCAGCGCTTCGATCAACGCCCGCTCGATTTCTACACAGCGGGGAGCGCTGATGTCTTCCAAATTGATCCCTCCAAAGGTCGGCGCGATGGCTTTGACGATTTGGATAATTTCTTGTGGGTCTTTTGTATCTAAACAGATTGGCACTGCATCGATACCGGCAAACTCCTTAAAAAGCAATGCTTTTCCTTCCATCACCGGCAATGCGGCTTCTGGTCCGATGTCTCCCAGCCCCAAGACAGCCGTCCCATCGGTAACCACGGCGACACTGTTGCCTTTCCAAGTGTAATCATAGGCCTTGTTTTTATCCTCTGCGATTTTCCGACAGGGCTCTGCCACGCCTGGTGTATAGGCTAAGGACAGGTCTGTTTTGTTTCGTACTTTGGCTTTACTTGTCACTTCGATTTTTCCGTGCCATTTTCTATGCGCAGTCAACGCTTCATCATAAATAGTCATCAATCGTATCTCCAATCATTTTTTCTGGTCGTACCCAAGACTCATATTCTTCCTCCGTCACATAGCCTAAAGATAACGCGGATTCCTTCAATGTGGTTCCTTCGTTAAATGCTTTCTTCGCGATTTCAGCCCCTTTGTCGTAGCCGATATGTGTGTTCAATGCCGTCACTAGCATCAACGACTTCTCCAAAAGCTCCGCCATCCGTTCTTCGTTTACGACCAATCCCTTCAGACAGTTTTCAGTGAAGGAATGGAGAGCATCTGCTAACAATCGGACGCTCTGCAATAAATCAAACGCGATCAAAGGCAAATAAACATTCAGTTCAAAATTCCCTTGTGATGCCGCCACACCGATCGCCGTATCATTTCCCATGACCTGTACCGCGACCATTGCCAAAGCTTCACATTGTGTCGGATTGATTTTCCCTGGCATGATCGAGCTCCCCGGTTCATTGGCAGGCAAGGTGATCTCGCCTAAGCCGCTGCGAGGTCCGCTTGCCATCCAGCGGATATCGTTCGCCATTTTCATGCTGTTTGCTGCTAAGGCCTTTAGTGCGCCGCTGACAAATACAACGGCATCCCGATTGGCTAACGCATGAAATTTATTTTTTTCACTGGTAAAATGTATCCCTGTTTCTTCACCTATCGCTTCAATAAAGGCTTCTTCATACGCTTTTGACGCGTTCAACCCAGTACCTACTGCTGTTCCTCCGATTGCCAACTGATGTAATTCCGCTAAGCTGTGGATCAGCATATTTTCGTTGTGCTCCAATGCAGAGCGCCACCCGCTGATTTCTTGCGCAAAAGTGACCGGCGTCGCGTCTTGTAGATGGGTCCGCCCAATTTTGATCACATGCTGATTGTTCTCTTCTAGCTCTTCTAATACACCGATCATCTCATGGATCGCTGGTAATAACGTTCGTTCAATCGTAAATGTTCCTGCAATATGAAGCGCTGTCGGAAAAACATCATTGGAGCTCTGTGACATATTGACATCATCGTTTGGATGCACTGCTAAATCATTCTGAGTCGCTAGATGTGCAATAACTTCATTCGCATTCATGTTGCTCTGCGTGCCGCTACCTGTTTGCCAGACCACTAGCGGAAATTTCTCCCAGTGCTCACCCTTCAATAGCAAATCCGCTGCTTTTTGAATAGCCATCGCCTTCTCAGCTTCTAGTTTTCCTGTCCGCTGGTTAGCGATCGCAGCCATTTTTTTTACTAACACGAGCGCATGCAATAATTCTTGCGGCATTTTTTCTCCGCCAATTTTGAAATTCTGCCTGCTGCGTTCGGTTTGTGCTCCCCACCACGCTTCTTTTGGCACCTCGATTGGGCCAATTGAATCCTGTTCAATCCGTGTTTCCATGTATTCGACTCCTTCTTCAAATTAATGTATTCATTTTTCTTCTAGAAAAATGAGTTTGAGTTTCATCCGTATGTCATTCCTCTAGACTTCTGTAAATTTTCATTGGTTTCATTTTGACTCTTGCTAGTTCAGCCATGATCCTGCGAAAAGTGGAACTGAGATCTTTTTTCCTTCTATTTTGTTCAATTATCGCTCATTTCTACCAAAACGGATACAAAAAAAGTACAAAAGCCGTTAAACTTTTGTACTTCGTTCGTTATTTATCTCTTGTATCAAACAAGATCGTGACCGGTCCATCGTTGATCAGCGCGACATCCATGTCACCGCCGAATTCTCCCGTCTCTACCGTAAGCCCCGCTTGACGCAAGCCTTCATTAAAATAGTTATATAAGGGGATAGCGGTTTCTGGACGAGCAGCTTTTACAAAACTCGGACGATTGCCTTTTTTGGTGTCCCCATAGAGTGTAAATTGCGAAACGCTCAAAACACTGCCGCCAACATCCTGCAAAGACTGGTTCATTTTTCCTTCTTCATCTTCAAATACGCGCAACAGCGGAATCTTCCGAATCAAATAATCCGCATCTGCTTGTGTATCTTCTTCATGAATTCCTAAAAGGATCATGAAGCCATGGTCGATCTTTCCGATAACCGTCTCATTGATCGTTACACTGGCTTGGCTTACACGTTGAATAACAGCTCGCATAGTGCCCTCCTATTTCTTCTATCCCTTCGTCCGTTTCACACTATAAACATCCGGGACAGTCTTGATTTTATCAACAATCGAGTACAGATGATTCAAGTTTTGAATTTTAAACGTCAAGTTGATGAGCGCCAAACGATCTTTCGTTGGCTTTGCTTCAACACTCACTAATTTCTTAGTCATGCCGCTCACGATATTCAAGACATCATTCAGCAACCCGTCACGATTGAAGCCGTAAATCTCTAGGTCGGCATTGTAATCTTGAACAGAATTGGAGGTATCTTCCCATTCTACTTCGATCAATCGTTGCTGGATATCTTTTTGTTTCGTAATATTTGGGCAATCGGCACGATGGATCGAGATTCCTCGACCTTTTGTAATGTAACCGACGATGTTATCCCCAGGAACAGGATTGCAGCAATGACTGATCCGAATCAATAGGTTCTCGATGCCTTGAATGACGATGCCGCCTTCATGGCGAACTTTGATTTTTTCTGGTTCTTTCGGACTGCTGACCATCTCATCTACAGCATCTCGCTGTTTTTGCTTCATTTGTTCTCGGCGTTCTTTTTCCGTCAAACGATTGGCGAAGGTCAATGCACTGATTTCACCAAATCCAATGGCCGCATATAAGTCTTCTTCACTGTGGAAATTAAATTTATCCAACACGTCTGAAAGTTTGTCCTTCGTCAGCATTTCTTTCGGAACAAACCCTAAGTCATTGATACACTTAATTACAGCATCATGGCCTTTTGATACATTTTCTTCTCGATCCTGTGTCTTGAAGAACCGTTTGATTTTATTTTTTGCTTTGCTGGTTTTGACTAGATTCAACCAGTCGCGGCTTGGTCCAAAGGAATTAGCTGAGGTCATGATCTCAATGATATCGCCATTTTTCAGTTTATAATCTAGCTGGACCATCTTGCCATTGACCTTAGCACCTGTGGTTTTATTTCCGACATCTGTATGGATACTATAAGCAAAATCCAACGGACCAGAACCTTTTGGCAGTTCAGTTACGTCGCCTTTTGGTGTAAAGACGTACACCTTATCACTGAAAATATCGCCCTTGACGCTCTCCATAAATTCTGAGGCATCATAGCTTTCATCTTGCAATTCGATAATTTCACGGAACCAGTCCAGTTGCTTGTTGTCCTGTGTTGTTTCTGTCTTATCCGTTTTTCCCTCTTTATATGCCCAGTGAGCCGCAACCCCGAACTCAGCGATCTGATGCATCTCATGGGTCCGAATTTGTACCTCCACTGGGTTGCCGCTTGGTCCAATGATCGTCGTATGCAACGACTGATACATATTGGCCTTTGGCATGGCGATGTAGTCTTTAAAGCGTCCTGGCATCGGCTTCCATTTGGTATGGATCGCCCCTAGGACTGCATAACAGTCTTTGATCGAATCCACGATTACGCGAATCGCCAACAGGTCGTAAATTTCATCAAATTGTTTCTTTTGATCCCGCATTTTACGATAGATGGAATAAATATGCTTCGGACGACCGTAAATATCGCCTTCGATCCCTAATTCTCTTGTCGCTTCTTTGATTTCATTTACAGCTTCGTCCACAAAGCCTTCACGTTCGTCACGCTTACTGCGCATCAAGTGAACGATCCGATAATATTGCTTTGGATTCAAATAGCGCAAGGCAGTATCTTCTAGTTCCCACTTGATCCGGCTCATCCCTAAACGATCCGCTAACGGTGCATAAATTTCTAGCGTTTCACGAGCGATGCGGCGTTGCTTGTCATCACGTAAATATTTTAGTGTACGCATATTGTGCAGACGGTCGGCTAATTTGACCATGATGACCCGTAGATCTTGTGCCATCGCTAAAAGCATCTTACGGTGATTTTCTGCTAATTGTTCTTCATGAGATTTGTATTTGATCTTCCCTAATTTGGTAACGCCATCCACTAACGAGGCCACGTCTTCCCCAAATTCAACCTTCAAATCTTCCAATGTTACGGGTGTGTCTTCTACCACATCGTGCAAAAAGCCTGTCGCAACAGTATGCGGGTCCATATGTAAGTCAGCCAAAATACCTGCGACTTGGATCGGATGAATGATGTAGGGTTCTCCTGATTTGCGAACCTGGGGCTTATGGGCTTCATAAGCAAAGTCGTATGCCTTTTGTACAAACGCCACGTGCTCTTTTCCCATGTAAGTACTGACCATCCTGATGACGTCAGGACCAGTCAATTCAACTTCTTTTGCCATGTGACGTTCCCCCTTATTCTTAGTGACTGGAATACAAAAAAACATTCGGAATGAAAACGAACTTCTCAATCAGCAAGAACATTTTCTGTAATTTTCTTTCTACTTTATGAACCCGAACGCTTTTATTCCACTCTCTTTTTGAAAATGATTGCTCTTATTATACAAACTCTCGTAAGCTTTTTCAATCAAATCAGTGTTGCAGCTCATAATAGAAACTTGCCGCACTTAAAAGATAAAAAGGCGCCGTTTCTGTCCGTAATATTCTTGGCCCTAAACCGCATAGTTTCGCTCCTGCCGCTTGAAACGCGTCAATTTCCTTCGGCGTCAAGCCGCCCTCTGGACCAAAAACGACCAATAGTTTTTGTCCTGCGCTCAAGCTTCGAAACGTTTGGACAACTTGCGCCTGCTCGCCTTGCTTCGCGGATTCTTCATAGGCGATCAGCACGGCATCGTATTCAGAAAAACGAGTGGTCAACTCTTTTTCAGAAGTAAAGTGAACAGTGGGCAACGCTTGGCGATGGGACTGCTCCGCTGCTTCTTGCGCGATTTTGTTTAATCGCTGCTGCTTCTTTTGCTGCTTTTTCGTATCCCATTTCGCCACAGAGCTTTCTCCTGGAAAGGCAATGAAGGCATGCGCACCAAGTTCTGTCCCCTTCTGAACGATCAGTTCCAGTTTCTCACCTTTAGGAAATCCGCTGGCAATCGTGATCTGGATCGGCAGCTCACGCTCTAGGCGTTCTTTTTCAACCTCTTCCAGCATCACTTTCTCACTATCCATAGCAATGATTTTGGCTTTGATCGCTGTTTGGTCGTTGAAGACAAGAAAGACTTGGTCATCGACAGTCATCCGCATCACACGAGACATATGATGGTGCGGCTCTCCCGTAACTGTCACAGCAGGTTGATACGCTTGATCGATAAAATAACGTTGCATCTTATTCTTCCTCTGGTTTCTTCAGGATAATAGCGAACCAGTCTTTTTGTTGGAAGATTCGATCAACTTCAAAGCCTTGTGCGTACATTTCCTCTAATACCATATCTTTTTTATCTTCGATGATTCCAGAGACGATAAAGGTGCCCTCTGATTTCAATAAGCGCCACGCATCTTCGATCATTAGGACGATGATGTCTGCTAAAATATTTGCCACGATAACATCGGCTTCTTGCTCTACACCCACCAATAAATTATTCGCAGACACGTGGATATTTTCTGTATGGGCATTGAGGTCTACGTTTTCCTGTGCTGAACGCACCGCAACTTCATCTAAATCATAGGCATAGATTTCTTGTGCGCCGTAAAGGGAACTCGCGATACTCAATACACCCGAACCTGTACCAACATCCAAGACCGTTTCCCCACCGCGCAGCACTGTTTCCAGCGCCTGCAGCGTCAGATTCGTTGTCGGATGCGTCCCTGTTCCAAACGCCATGCCGGGATCTAAGGTGATGATTTTTTCATCTTCGTGTTGCGCTTCGTAATTCTCCCAGCTTGGAACGATCGTCAAATAACGAGTCACGCGAACTGGATGGTAATATTTCTTCCAAGCCGTCGCCCAGTCACTCTCTTCCACTTCACTGACTTCTAGGAGATTTTTTCCGATGTTCAAGCCGAATTCAGGGAGTTTTTCAATCTTTGTTTTAATGAAGGGCAAAATCTCTGGTAAAAAGATCGTTTCTGGAAAATACGCCATCACGACGGCCCCTTCGGTCAAGCTTGAAAAAGTCTCTTTATCCAGCAATTCCCCGTACTGATCTTCTTGATAATTCTCAAAATCCAAGGCATCTTCAATCGCTACACCTGATGCCCCTGCCTCCATCAAAATATTCGAAACAGCTTCTACTGCTTCGCTTTCTGTCGTTACCTTTACTTCATTCCATTTCATTTTTTTCGCCCCTTAATAACTTGGATATGGCAGATAGCTGCTGTCGGTTGGTTTGATCGTCGCCTTGAATACCGCATCGTCCCAGTTCATTTCAAAAACCGCGTCCTCACTATCATCCGCTAAAAAGTCTAGCAAATCGCTCTGGCCTTCCTCAATCACGTCCTTCAAATAGTCTACGACAGCGGTCAGTTCATTTTTCTTCATGCCTTTTTTGCCTTCGTAAGGAATCACTGCCAAATAATTCTCTGTATCGTAGTCAGATTTAGTCGGATCGACTAATACGATCGCGTCTTCAAACTCAATGATTTCCTCCTCTGAAGCCACGCCATCTACATCATCGATCTCAATCTGTTCTTTATTCTCTCCATAAATGCGAAAAGCGATCTCAAAACTGTGGTTTCGCGTATCCCAATCCAGTGCTAGTTCATAATCAGGAATTTTTTTGTTCAAGTATTTGTCTAAATAAGTAATCATGGTCTCTTTTGCCATTTTTAGTTCCTCCATCCATTGTTTTCTTCTAGTAATGCTTTGCGTTGATTGGTTATGTAAGGATTTCCAGAAACAACAAAACGCAGAGGTTTCTCCGTCCAAATCCCTTTATTGGGTATGCCGATGCGTGGAAGAACCTCGATTTTTTTAGGAATCCGTCGTTTTTCAGGAACCAAATGCAGGCTACTTGTAAAAATAGAGTCGCCATATAATTCACGAGTGATTCCTAGTGCCTCCACTAATTTCCCCGGACCGTCGGAGAGCATCGCTCCCGCTCTGCCATGACGATTGCGGATCATTTGCGCCACGCCATCAACCGGTTCAAGCCCTCGGATCATTACACCTTGAGGCGTTCCTTCAGGCTGAGTGATCATATTTAAGATCAAATGCGTGTGCATCGTGTATAAATAGATCGTTCCCGGCTTTTCATACATGGCACGTACACGAGGAGTCGCACGCATCCCGTAACTATGCGCCGCTTCATCCTCTGGCCCTAAGTAGGCTTCACAATCAACGATGTAGCCACCTAATGTCCCAGAAGGCGTTTCATGCTCTAAATACATTCCCAATAAATAGCGCGCCACATTTTCCGTCGTTTCTGTATTAAAATAATCAATTAACTGCTCCATTTTTCTCACCTTCTACATGATACACAATAATCCTGCCGCATGCTACGCTCAACGACCAAAACTCAGCAAACACAAAGGAATCTTTCTAGTCGAACAATAGAACTCCCTCCCCTTCTCTAACATATCCAAACAAAGCACCCTCACCAAAAAAATGCTATAATGAGAACATACATTTGCCAGTCCAACTTTTCGCAGTTTACTAAATTCAACGTGAACACACTTTGTTAAATGTAAACATCAGAAGAACTGTTTCGTTGGATGCTAAGCGTACGAAAATAGATACCTTACTCTGAGCTAGCTGCCAGTTCTGCTTTTCGCAGTTTATTAAAACTCGTAATTAATCTGCTTTTTACTCGTAACCATCGCAACTGAAATAGTATTATTCATTCTTTCAAGGAGGTTTCTCATGCAACAGCCGTTAGCTTATCGTATGCGCCCACGCAACTTAGACGAAGTTGTCGGGCAGCAGCATCTAGTTGGTCCCGGAAAAATTATTCGGCGCATGGTTGATGCGCGAATGCTTTCTTCGATGATTTTATATGGACCGCCAGGCACAGGAAAAACCAGTATCGCAAGCGCCATTGCTGGCTCAACAAATTATGCGTTTCGAATGTTGAATGCGGCTACGGACGCAAAAAAAGATTTACAGATCGTCGCCGAAGAAGCAAAAATGAGCGGGACAGTTATTTTATTGTTAGATGAAGTGCATCGCTTAGATAAAACCAAACAGGATTTTCTACTGCCTCATTTAGAAAGCGGCCGCATCATCATGATTGGGGCTACCACCGAAAATCCCTATATCACAATCAATCCCGCGATTAGAAGTCGAACGCAGATTTTTGAGGTAAAGCCGTTAGATGAGTACGATATTATCTCCGCAGTTAAGACAGCTTTAAAAGACAAGGAGCGCGGACTTGGAGAGTATCCTGTGGAACTAGATGAGGATGCATTGACTCATTTGGCTCGCGCAACAAATGGCGATTTAAGAAGCGCACTGAATGGATTAGAATTAGCGACAAAATCCACACCTAAAGATACTGAAGAAAAAATTCATTTGACGCTTTCGATCATCGAAGAATGTGTTCAACGGAAAGCCTTGACTCATGATAAGGATGGCGATGCCCATTATGATGTGATCTCTGCTTTTCAAAAGTCTATTCGCGGCAGTGATGTGAATGCCGCATTGCACTATTTGGGCCGATTAGTCGAAGCGGGGGATCTGCCGATTATTTGCCGTCGGTTGATGGTCATCGGTTATGAAGACATTGGCTTGGCAAATCCCGCCGCAGCCGCTCGAACCGTCCAGGCAGTCCAAGCAGCAGAAAAATTAGGCTTTCCCGAAGCACGGATTCCTTTGGCGGATGCAGTCGTAGATCTTTGCTTGTCCCCTAAATCGAATTCTGCCTATGCCGCATTGGACGCGGCGATCACAGATATCCGAATGGGGAATGCCGGAGAAGTACCTGACCATTTACGAGACAGTCACTACAAAGGGGCAAAGGAGTTGAACCGCGGCATCGGCTACCAATACCCGCATAGTTTTGAGAATGCCTGGGTTGATCAGCAATATTTACCAGACAAAATCAAGAATGCCCATTACTATGAACCTAAATCTACCGGTAAGTATGAGCAGGCTCTCGGACAGCAATACCAACGAATCGAAGAATGGAAAAAGAAGAAATAAGTTCTTCTTTTATAAAGAGGCAAAAACAGGCGTCAAGCTTTCGGGCTTGACGCCTGTTTTTTTAAATCGTGTGCTTATCAGCAGAGGCTGTTGTTTTATTCGTTAGGAAGAGACTCGGCAGGAAGAGCAATGCTAAGACAACGACTGAGACGAGAAAGCCCGCATGATAGGCGGCCAGCTCATGGGCAACCGTTGGCTGAGCTCCTTGCAATACCGTAGCCACTACTGTAGCGATCATCGCTGAACCAACACTTGATCCTAGATTTTCAATAATATTGATACCTACACCTGCGTCAGGCAATTCTTCATCCGCTAAGCCTGTATACGCATCGCTGGTCAACGGTAAATTGATGCCGCCAAAGCTTGTTCCTCGGATGAACAGGATCAGCGCGATCCAAATCATATTCGTTTGATCGGTGACAAACAGCAGTGGGATCGTCCCAACTAAAGAAATGACCAAGCTGACGATCACAACATATTTTGCACCAAGCTGATCGATCATTTTCCCGATCAATGGACGCGTGACTAACATCCCCACTCCTTGGGGAATTAGGGCAATCGCAGCCTCCATCGCGGAAAAATGACGGAAATTTTGGAAAAATAGTGGCAAAATAAGCATGGGGCCCATAATAGCGATGTTGGCGAAAAACAGACCGACACTTGATGCTTTGAAGCTGCGATGAGAAAAGATTGTTAGCGGCAACACCGTCTTGTGCCCTTTATACCGATCGTAGAAGATATAGGCGATCAAGAGCAGCACGCCGATACCTGTCCAAGTCAAGGATTCGCTATTATTGAACGTTGCATGATCCGCAGCTTTTGTAATACCGTAAATCAACGCGGCGCTCATCGCTGATAAATCAAGAATACCGAAAATATCCAATTTACTTTCTCGGTTAAATGGTTCAAAAGCGGGCAATGTTCGCATCATTAAAGGTGCCGCGATGAGAACGATGAAAACATTGATAAAGAAGATCCAGCGCCATGATGCCGCTTGAACGATGAACCCGCCTAATACAGGACCAAGGATCGGTCCAAAGATCATTGGCGTACTGACGATCGCCATGACGCGTCCGATATTTTCGGGACCTGCCGTTTTAACTAACAGGGTTGACATCAAGGGCGTAATGATCCCTGCCGTAAACCCCTGAAGCAGACGAAAAACGATGAAGCTCGTAACACTCCAGCTAATACCTGCTAAAACAGAGGTGAAACCGAAAAGAATGACGGCAGCAATGAAAATCTTCTTTCCGTCAAAACGATTCATCAGCCAACCTGCGATAGGTACGGCAATGGCTAACGCCAAGACATAGCCCGTGATCGCCCATTGGATCGTTGCTAAGTTCGTGTGAAAATTTCTGGTCAATTGATCAATGGCGATATTCACCATCGTTGAGTCCAGCATTGGGGCAATAGCGCCTAAAGCAATCGCCCAGGCAGCAGATAATACTTCTTTTGGTAATTTATTTAAATGTGATTGAGTCATAGAAAACACCTTTCTTATTGTTATGGATTTGATTGAAATGTCTATTCTTCCCCTTGTCGAATAGCGGTCTTTTTTGTTTCCCAGGAAACTATACAGCCTCTTTGTTTCCTTGTCAACAAAATTAAATCAAAAAAAAAGAAGCAGTCGCGAATGACTGCTTCAAATCAGTGAGTTGTGATCCCTTGTTTCTTGATTTCTGAATCCAAATGTTGGTTATACCGTGCGAGAAATGTTAAGAAGGCATCGTATTGATCGTCAGTAATTGGTTCAAAAACAACCTCGTCGCGATCTTCAAATTCTTGGTGAAGCTGCTCATGAATATCAAAGACCTTTTGTCCTTCTTCAGTCAGCTTAAAATAAATTTCCTTTTTATTATCCGCCTTTTGGTAACTTTCAATATACTTCTTTTGCAGCATTTTTTTCGTCAGCTTACTGATGGCCCCACGAGTCATATACATAGATTCCGCCATTTTTGTAACGTTTGGGTCTTCATGTTTACCAATAAATTCGATGCAATGTACTTCGGAAACAGCATATCCTGCCAAAGCTTTTTCCATTTTTACCTTATCTAACCAGGCCCGCTTGTTAAACACTTCGCTGAAGCCTTCCAGAACCTCTTCTCTTTTGTTCATACTCGATCCCCCTAGTCATTGCGCTGGACTTTTTATTAACCATTCGTAAATGCAAGACTATTTTAAGGTGTTTTTGTTTCTTTTTCAACAAAATCATTTTGGATTCCGTTCGATCCGTCTTCTTTTCATTTATAAAAGTCAAATATATCGTGTTGCTTTGTCTGCTTTCAACAATTAAAAAATCAAATAAAAATGTAAAAATATAAATTAAATAAATAAGTAATTTTTTTTGACATACCGCCTTCTTTTTCATACTATATAGGTATAGAAGATGTGAGTGGCTCGAACCTTTTCAGATGTGTTCTAAAAGACCACTTCGTTGCGTCTCTATAATGACTATGCTATGATTGAGATGGAAGTTCTGTGATGTGCGCGTTGCCCATTTCAGTGTTGACCGAACATTTTTATTGATATCTTGGGATCCGTCTTGTGTCAAAGTTGGTAACATGCCTTTTCATTTGGTAGTTCGATGCTTAGACCATGGAACCCACCTGCTAGATTTTGCGGGATCAATACTATCGGGCGAATAACGGCATCGACGGAATTTTCCATTTTTTTATGGAATGAAAGCAATTTGCGAACTGCAAATTGCTTTTTATTGTATTGGAGGAAGAAAATGGTTCGCATTTTATTATTTTTACTTGCGCTTATTTTATTAATTTGCAGTTATTACTTGATCAAAAAACCACAGGGGCTATTAGTTCTCTTTAGTAAAGAAACACAAACTGAAGCACGCAGCTTCTTACGTCAATTTGGAATTATCTATGCCGTTTTAGGGATCATGGCGCTATTGGTCGGTGTGATGAACAACCGTTCCTATTCGATGATGTATTTGATCCTGCTTTTAGTGGTTGCAGCGATCTTTGCTTTATTGATGGGCGCAAAAACAAAAAAAGGGTAACAGTACCATTTTCGAGTCTTTTGATTTAAAATAAAGATGAGAAACGGATACTGATCCAATTCTTTAGAAGTGAACCGATTTTTAATTAGATAGTATGGAAATCGTTTTTCTACAGAAGGATGGATTCTTTGAAATGAAAAGGAGTGGGAAATGATGGATCAAGAATACAGTAAAATCATGGTGGCAGTTGACGGTTCTAATGAAGCGGAATTAGCATTCAGAAAAGCAGTGAATGTAGCGAAACGAAATCAGGCAGAATTACTACTCGCTCATGTCATTGATACGCGTGCATTCCAAACAGTTTCTTCTTTCGATAATGTTCTTGCAGAACAGGCTACGGATATGGCGAAGCAAACCTTAGGTGATTATGAAGCTGAAGCGAAAAAAGCCGGCGTCAAAAATATCAGCAAGGTCATTGAATACGGCGCACCAAAAGTGATGATCGCCAATCAAATCCCGGAAAACAACGATATTGACTTGATCATGCTGGGTGCTACAGGATTAAATGCAGTAGAACGTTTATTTATCGGTTCCGTATCGGAATACGTTATTCGCAACGCCGCTTGCGACGTCTTGATCGTTCGTACAGATTTAGACAATAAGATTCCTGAAGAAGACAAATAAAACAGTGACTACAAAGAGGGAGCGCCGATTGGCACTCCCTCTTTTCCTTATAGCCATTTCGCTTTAATCCAACATTGATTTGTAAAGCTCGCTGATTTCTTCTACTGTTGCATCCCGCGGATTCCCTGGTGAGCAGACATCCCGGAAAGCATCTTCTGCAATTTTTTGAACATCCGCCTCTTTCATTCCGATCTCAGTCAGACTTTGAGGAATCCCCACGTCAATACCTAGCTGCTTCACCGCTTGGACTGCCGCATCGCGAACTTCTGATAACGGCAGTTCAGCCGCATCCTTCACACCCATTGCCACGGCGATCTCACGATATTTTTCACCAGTATAATCTTTATTGAAGTCCATGATCAATGGCAGCAATGTCGCACACGCTACCCCATGTGGTGTATCGTACCAAGCGGATAATGGATGTGCCATTCCATGGACGAGACCTAATCCAACGTTAGAAAAGCCCATCCCAGCGATATACTGACCCAAAGCCATTTTTTCTCGGGCTTCTTGATTTCCCGCAACGGAATCACGCAACGCATGACTGATGATCTCAATTGCCTTGATGTGCAGCATATCTGTCATTTCCCACGCACCTTTTGTAATGAACCCTTCGATCGCATGGGTCAAGGCGTCCATACCAGTTGCCGCACATAACGCTGTGGGCATCCCCATCATCATATCACTGTCGATAAAAGCCACCACTGGAATATCATGAGGATCGACACAAACAAATTTCCGTTGATTGGCTTTGTCCGTGATGACATAATTGATCGTTACTTCAGCAGCCGTTCCAGAAGTTGTCGGGATCGCCAGTATCGGCAACGCAGGATTTTTCGTATCTGCGGGTCCCTCTAAGCTGATGACATCTGCAAAATCAGGGTTGGTGCTAATGATCCCGATCGCCTTGGCCGTATCGATAGGTGATCCGCCGCCGATCGCCACGAGATAATCCGCGCCAGCCGCTTGACAAGCCTTGACCCCAGCCTGTACGTCTTCGATCGAAGGATTCGGAACGATCCCATCAAAAATTTCGTAACTCAATGTTGCTTCATCTAAAAGTGCGGTAACTTTTGTTGCCACTTCAAATTTCAATAAATCCTTGTCTGTCACGACTAGTGCCTTTTTGAACCCGCGTTTTTTCGCCTCATTGGCTACCTCCTGAATTGCACCCTTGCCAAAATAAGAGGTTTCGTTCAAAATCATTCGATTGACTACCATTAGTATCTCTCCTTCATTGTGTTGTATTTCACAATTGATTATCCCATAAAAAGAAACCGTTTTCTATGATTTCTGATTGTAAATTCTTGCTGGAAAATCAGCAGAAATAGCAAAAAAAGGGGTCGACTGTCTGTATTGGCAGCAACAGTCGAAACCTTCACTTTTTATAGGACTTGCTTCTAAAGCTCTCTCCAATAAGTAACTCTGCTTGAGCAAAATATTTCATGACTTTCTCTCCAGATAAATAATAAGCGGCCTTCCAAAAATAAAAAGATTATACCATTATCGAAATGATCGGTCTCAAAAACCGCAGCCATTTTTACAAACAATTCAAAGATACATACCATGAGCTGCCGAACTCTTTCAGAGAGCATAAAAAATAAGCCACAGCGTTTTCTGTGACTTATTTTCTAAATTTTTGAGCCGATCACGATACCGACAAAGCTCAATAGTAATCCTAGGCCATAAGAACCGAATAAATAGCGATAAAACATGGGGCGATCATGTTTCCATAAGACAAACAATTCAAAATTATAAGTAGAAAATGTCGTATAGCCTCCCATGATCCCTGTTCCTAAAAATAAATAGACGGGATCAGACAAGTGCACACCAAAAAAAATACCTAATAGCAAGCTTCCTGATAAATTGATAAAAAAAGTCGCCCTCGGCAGCCGCTTGGTCTGAGGCTCAAAGTAATTGTTCAGAGCAAAACGCAGCATCGCGCCAATCGCTGCCCCGCTGCCAACCAATAACATCTCGATCATTCTTCTCCCACCCTTCTGTGGTAGATGGCTTCACCGAGCACGGTCATCGCCAACCCGCCGATAAATGACAGCAGCAAATAAAGAAATGCCAAACCAATTTCTCCAGACTGAACCAGTTTCATCGTATCCAAGGCAAAAGACGAGAAGGTCGTTAGTGCCCCGCAGAAACCAACACCGACCCCTAAGACCAAACGAGCGGATACGTCAATATCACTCAAAATATGCTTGACGACCCAGCTAAAAATAAAACAGCCGATCAAATTTATAACAAGTGTTCCAAGTGGAAATCCGCCCACTGAAGGAATCCACACGCCTAACCAATACCGCGCTGTTCCTCCCGCAAAAGCAAACAGCGCAATGACTAAATAATCCAACATGATGTTCATCTCCATTAATTATTCTTCATCACTATAAAACGATTGATTTGAAGTTGCAAATAATACTATCTTTTTCATCTACTATTTTCAAAACATGCTAAACTAAGAGTATCTTGAAAAAAGTGAGGGCTATACATGACAGGGATCATTTTTGATTTTAACGGAACAATGTTTATGGATTCTGATCTTCATGAAGCGGCATGGCTGCAGTTGATTCAAAAATATTCAGACAGCAAAGTGACCGAGGAAGACATTTTAAAAAATCTGCATGGTAAAACCAATGATGTCGTCCTTCGCAATTTTATCTCAAAAAATTTAACAGATGAAGAAATCCAACGATTATCGGATGAAAAAGAGGCGTACTATCGAGAAACCGTTCTAAACAGCTCTGATCATAAAGAATTTACAAAAGGGCTGAAAGAAGTCTTGGACTATTTGAAGAAAAAGAATAGTCCAATGACCATTGCTTCTGCCTCACCGAAAATCAATATGGACTTCTATTTTGACTATTTAGACCTAGGCATCTGGTTCGATTACGAAAAGATAGTTTACCATGATGGCAGCTTTCCTGGTAAACCTGCTCCAGATATATTCTTGATCGCCGCGAAAAAAATCAGCGTCGCTCCTGAAAATTGCTTAGTCATCGAAGACTCCTATTCAGGGTTACAAGCCGCTCATAGTGCGGGGATAGGAACAATTGTTGCCATTGACCCCGATGGGAAAAATCGCGGGATCTTCGAATCGGAAGGCTTAGCCTCCGATGGGGTGATCGAGGATTTCACTACATTTATTCTAACCTATCTAGCTTAGAAAAAACCGCAAACGATTTTTTTCGTTTGCGGTTCTTTTATCTAGATAAGTGTTGCCCCTAGTGTATGTTTAAAATGGTTCAATGCCCAAGCATGACCAGTCGCATCAAAGCTGGCAACGGCATTCTCTGGTATTACGAGCTGATACCCCAGATTATAAGCATCCACAGCAGTGTGCAGCACACAAATATCTGTACAAACACCGGTTAAACAAAGCTCTGTAATGCCGCGCTCCCGCAGACGAATGTCTAAGTCCGTTCCGCTAAAGGCAGAATAATGGCGTTTATTGATCCAGTAAATATTTTTTTCTGCTTGATTGGCTTGATAAAATGCGGCTAACGAACCGTATAGATCACGCCCGCTCGTTCCAATCACATTGTGAGGGGGAAACAAGCTGTTTTCAGGATGGTAGTGATCGTTTGGGTCATGCCCATCGATCGCAAAAACGATGAAATCTCCTTGTTGAAAATAGTCTTTTGTTCGGTCAACTAAAGCTTGTTCAATCGCTTGACCTGCTTCGCCTGTCGTTAATTTTCCATCGGTTGCGACAAAATCATTGGTGTAATCAATCGAAAGTAATGCACGCATCGTGATGCCTCCTCGTTTTATCAATGAATCCTTTTATTTTAAATGGTTCACGAATTCCATGACCAATTGTGCAGAAAGTGTGCCTGTGCGATTCACGAATTCTTCATGAGTCTCCGTCGCTTCACTGTCCGCTGTATCACTGATCGCACGCACGATCAAGAACGGAATGCCAAATTGTGCGGCTGTGTGCCCAATCGCTGCCCCTTCCATTTCGACAGCCAGTGCATCTGGAAATGCGGCTTTGATTTCATAAATTTTTGATGGGCTGCTGACAAAGGTGTCACCTGAAACAATCAGTCCCACATGTGCTGCCTGCTCTAGTTTTTTGCTTGCTTCCAGCATCTCACTTTTTAGATACGTGGAGCTTTCAAAATAAAGCGGCATGCCTGGGACTTGTCCGATCTTATAGCCAAAGGTCGTAGCGTCTACATCAAAATACGCAACTCTGTCAGCAATCACTAGATCGCCGATAGCAAGACCGCCGCCGATTCCGCCGGCTGTACCAGTATTGATGACCATATTGACTTTGTATTGCTGGATCAAAACAGATGTTGTGATGGATGCCAACACTTTCCCAATACCTGATTGAACAACGATCACCTCATGATTCCCTAAACCTCCTGAGAGAAACAACGCGCCTGATTGTTCCCAAGATAACGGGTAATCCAAGCTCTCTCTTAACGCTTTTACTTCTGGCTCCATTGCACCGATAATACCGATTTTCATAACTCATTCCCCTATTTCTTCTTAATATAGTTGTGTTTAGTTAAGGATCAAATAAAGAATACTGCTAACATGACGACGATTAAAAGTAATAAGACCACAATTATCGCTTTATTTAAAAAACTGCTGCGTTCTTTTTGCTTCACTCGTTCGCTGCTGCGAGATTTTGTGACTGGCTTGTTTTTCTTCAGTTCTTTTCGATAAACAGAGCTGATTTCTTTTTCTCTTTTTTCATACATTCGTTCAGCGTCTTTCCGTTGTTCCTCTGCCAAACGTTCCTGCTCTTCTTTTCGCTTTCTCAATTCGCTGCGCGTCACCAGAGGAGATTGGCTCATGCGTGATCTTCCTTTCTATAGTGCATCAATTCCCAATAATTGACTGCAAAGATTGTTTTTGCGTCACAAATTAATCCGTCGTGAATGGCTTGCTTCGCTTCTTCCATCGTTAGCTCATACAGTTCTAAGACTTCATCTTCGTCTTGTGGCTTCGGATTTTCGACTTTTACTAGATCGGTTGCCGTGTAAATATATAGCTTCTCATTCGAAAATCCCGGAGATAAATACATTTCATTTATGTACATCAAGTTCTCAGTGCGATAACCGGTCTCTTCTTCTAGCTCACGTACCGCTGTTTTTTCAGGATGCTGCCCTTCGCCAGGATCGATTTTTCCTGCTGGAATCTCTAAAACTACTTTTTCTAACGGTTTGCGAAATTGCTTGACCATGATCATTTTATTCTCTTTTGTGATCGGGATGATTCCCACACCACCATGGTGAAAAACCAATTCACGTTTTGCTGTTCCTCCCATTGGCAAGTAAACATCATCTAAATAGACGTCAATAATTTTCCCCTTAAACAATTCTTTACGTTCAATCGTCTTTTCTTCGAAGTCTTTGTACTCTAGCATTATGACATCATTCCCCCTAAATAGCTTTAACTCGACGGTTCTGCCTTATTGTATCACAGAAAATTCTTATGTTTTTTCTAAATCTGAAAAATCCATCTTTAGTCCGATACTAATTCTATAGAAATTCATGCTATGATGAGCGTGTAAAGAAATCAAGAATTTTGACTAAATAATGTGAAGGGTTATCAATAGACTAGGAGGATTATTATGCGAAGGAAACTATTCCCTATCATCATCGCAGCCATCGGTATTCTCTCCTTTTTTGAAGGAGATTTCGGCGACTATCTGATCTTTTTGATGTTGGTCGTTGGGTTTTGGCTGATTTATCGTGGATTTAAAGGGAGAAAAATCCGTCCACAAAAAGAAGAATTGCCATTTCTTACAAAAGAAAAGGAAGCTTACTATAAAAAATTGGGTATGAGTGAACGTGAAATCGAATTGTTCCGTGAAACGATGAATCTTTCCAAACAGCAAGTGTTGCGTCTGCAACAAAACATTCAAAAAAATGCCAAGTTAAAAGCGATCGATTTGCGTCACGATACGTTAAAGGCAGCGAAAGCTCTATTCAAGGAATTGGTAAAAGATCCGAAGCGTTTACCAGAAGCAAGTCAATTTCTATATACGCATTTACCGAATATCGTTGATTTGACAGATAATTATGTTGAAATCAACGGTCACGAGGTCAAGTCAAAAGAAGTTTATGGTAAACTGGAAGAAAGCGCACAGATCATTGATCAAATGGCAGATTTGATCGTAAAAGATTATCAACAATTTGTGTCTGACGATTTGGAAGACATGGATGTTGAGATTTCGATTGCGAAAAAAAATCTTGAACACGATCCTGATTTGTCCACAAAATAAAATGAACGAAATATCAAAAAAATCTAGCTTAAGCTAGATTTTTTTCGAACAGGAGGAACCATAGTGGAACCAGAAAACAACCCGCAGACTAAACCAGTCGACAGTACTTTAGACGATTTACTAAGCAATCCTTTCGGGACCGATTCATTAACTCCCGTCCAGCAACAAGAAATTTCTCACTTACAGTCGCAAGAACAAGCAGATCGCTTAGTGGATAAGCTTCCCGAAGAACGCCAAGCACAGGCGCGGGAACTAGCAAAGAAAATCGACGTGAATGATTCGCAGGCTGTGATCAGCTACGGCTCAACAGCACAAACAAAATTAAGTGAATTTTCTCAGTCCATGCTAAATACCGTCTCTTCTCAAGACATTGGACCGATCGGAGATTCGTTGAATCAGTTGATGTATCGTTTAAATGAAGCCAACCCCGATGAACTACGTGTCGGTGAAGGAAATATTTTTCAAAAAATGTTTGGTAAAGTAAAACAATCCATTTATGAAATCACGACAAAATATCAAAAAATCGGTGCTCAAATCGACAAAATCGCCACAAAATTAAACGTCGAAAAAGATGGCTTATTACGCGACAATCAAATGCTGGAAACACTTTACAATAAAAATAAGGATTACTTTGATGCCTTAAATATTTATATTGCCGCAGCAGAATTGAAAATAGAAGAGCTGAAGCTCACAACGATTCCTGAAGCAACAGAAAAGGCACAGGCTTCCGGTGATCAGATGGAAGTTCAGATCGTTAATGATTATACACAATTCTTAGATCGTTTAGACAAACGAACCTACGACTTGAAACTGGCTCGTCAAATCACGATTCAGCAAGCACCGCAGATTCGTTTGATCCAAAATACCAATCAAGCACTAGCTGAAAAAATCCAGGCTTCCATCAATACAGCGATTCCTTTATGGAAAAACCAAGTGGCGATCGCATTGACACTCTTACGCCAAAAGGATGCTTCTACAGCACAGCGCCAAGTTTCAGAAACAACCAATGATTTGCTGAAGAAAAATTCAGAGATGTTGAAGATCTCTACTATTGAAACCGCTAAAGAAAATGAACGCGGCATCGTTGATCTAGATACGTTACAGCAAACACAAAATGATCTCGTTGAGACATTAGAAGAAACATTGCGTATCCAAAAAGAAGGTCGAGAACGTCGCCAAGCAGCGGAGATCGAGATCGGTCACATGGAAAACGACTTAAAACAAAAATTGATGGAACTAAATTCCGGTCAATAATTGCAAAAAAAGCGCGCCCATCGGCGCGCTTTTTTTATGCTTTCATATAGCCTAGTACGATACCGCCGACAATAATCAGCAGGCAGCCCGTAATCACATAATACATCTCTTTTTTAGTTTTACGTTCGCCCAGAAGGAAGATCCCGCCTAGCGTAGAAATGATGATTCCCATTTGCGATAAAGAGAAGCCAATGGCTAAACCAATATTTTGAACGCTCACTAACATGCAGACATTTCCGATTCCCCATAAAAGACCTGACGCCATATTGCGCCAAACGTAGCGATCCACCTTTGCTTTGCGAAATGCAAAGAAGCTGGCGCCGACTAACATTCCGACACTTTGAGGTAAAATGATCGCCAAAGGATTCAGTCCTGCCCACGTGATGATGATCGTATAGACACCATATCCAAAAGTTGAAAATAGCAGCGCCCGAAAGCCTTTACCGAAGTTCAACATACTATTATCTGTCTCGACTCCGCTCTCGTCATCTTTTCGTGCCGTTAAATACGCACCTAGAACAAGGAGGGCCAAAGCGATAAATCCTAAAACATAATCTCTTGTTTTCGTCCATTCATGAAAGAAGACGGCACCGGCGACGGTATTCAAAATCAATTGAAAGCCGGTCGAAATGGGCAACCCTACAGATACACCCATGAATTTCATCCCATGAAACTGACCGTTTTGACCAACCGACCAAAAAAGACCTGACAAGAAACCGATCAACAGAATCCAACTGCTCATTGCTGGTTGAACGATAAAAAAGGTTACCAATGCGAAAACAAAAGCACCCATCGTCATCCCTAAGGTTTGCTGATTGGCATCCCCGCCTAACTTTCCGCTCACCAAAGCAATGCTTCCCCATGCTATCATTGGCACTAGGGCTATTAAAATACTCATAAACTTACTCCCTTCAATTCACAACTGGAACAGTTTAGCGAAAAAAAGGATATTTGGCAATCAAAAATCGAAAATTTAACGTTCTTCATGATAATAATCTAATTGAGGGAAAAAGAGTGTCATCGTCGTTCCTTCGTTCATCGTTGATTTTGCCGATAAGTCCACACCGATCTTGCCTGCTAATCGCTTCGCAAGATACAAGCCCAAGCCAGTAGAATGCTGCTGCGCCTTCCGTCCGTTCTCACCAGTAAATCCCTTATCAAAAATCCGACCGAGATCTTCTGAGGGAATACCGATTCCATTATCTTGCAAGATCAAGGCCACCCCATTGTTCTTCTTTTCGATCGTGATATCGATCTTACCATGATCGGGCGTGTACTTGATTGCATTGCTTAATAGTTGGCGAAAAATGAATTCGATCCATTTAGAATCCGTCAATACGCGCGCATCCGCCTCTGCTAAAGTCAATTGTAAATTTTTCTGAATAAAATAATTTGCTTGGCTGCGAATGATCGGCTGGATAATTTTTTTCAATGAGTATTCTTGAATGAGGTAATCATTCACAAATTCATCGGAGCGCGAATAATACAAAATTTGTTCAACATATTCATCGATCTGCTGGATCTCATTTTGCAATAGAACGAATTTTTCATCTGGAATATCAAATTCAATCGAATTCAAAATCAAATCAACTGCCGCTAACGGTACCTTGATCTCATGAATCCAAGAATCCATATAATCTTTTTGATCTTTTTGACTATCCAACAGTTGCTCCATCATCGAATGATGCTCTCGGACTTGCTGGTTCACGTATTCTTGAATCAGCAGCTCCTCTTCTGTGCTCGCGGATTCTACAAAATGCTGAAGGTGGGAATCTTCCTCTTTATCAAATGTCTTGTACCATTTTTTTCTCCGATGGTAATCAATCGTAAAAAATAGAAAAACAATAAATAATTGCAAGACCAGCAAATAACTGAGGTTGTCCCAGAAATTATGCAGATCGGGTGTCAGCCACACCATAAACCCCAATAGTAAACTCAGTACAACCCATCCTGCTAAAATAAGTATTCGGTCTTTTAGATACTTAATAAATGTCATGGGCTCTCCTTATGGGACAATATATCCTTGTCCGACTTTTGTTTGAATATAATCTTCGATCCCAGCTTGTTCGATCTTCCGACGCAGCCGATTGATATTCACTGTCAATGTATTGTCATCCACGAAACGCTCGTCGTCCCACAATGCACGCAGCAATTTATCACGGCTCAAAATCTTTCCGTGCTGCTTCATTAAAATAAACAACAATCGGTACTCATTTTTGCTGAGATCCACCACTTCATCGCTGATCGTCATGCTGCTATTGTCAATATTTAACGTAATCCCGTTGTGTTCCAATTCTTCGCCGCTTTCAGCGTAATTGTACGAACGGCGCAGCAAGGCATTGATTTTTGCAACTAGTATATCTACTTGAAACGGCTTCGTAATGTAATCATCGGCCCCCATATTCATTGCCATGATTTGATCCATGTTCGTATTTCGCGAAGAAATAAAAATGATCGGTACCTTAGAAACTTCACGAATTTTTTGACACCAAAAATAGCCGTCATAGACTGGAAGATTGATATCTAATAAAACAAGCTGCGGAGCCACTTGTTCAAATTCTTCAAAGACTTGATTAAAGTCCGTTGTTTGATAAACATCAAATCGCCATTTCGTTAGTTCTTCCCCGATCAGTTGCCGAATTACCGCTTCATCTTCCACGATCATGATTTTTGCCATGTTGTTCCCTACTTTCTGGTTGCTGCTCGATGTCGTGAAGCAGTCTCTGATCCGAAAAAACCAGAGACTGCACGACTAATTGAACTCTTTTTTTTATCATATCAAAGAACGCGAAAAAAATGAAAGACGATCCTTTTTAGATTAATTTTTGGTAAAATCGATGAACCCCATATTATCGTCGATCATGCCGCCTTCACCTGACAAACTAAATGTACTCAAGCGTGGATTGAATTTGATCCGAATTTCTTCTTGTAAATCTTCTTTTGAATATCCTTTGATCCAAAAATCGCCGATCTCTGAAGGAATCTTTTCGTCATAATCGGTTCTTTCCATTTCTGATGAAATAATATTGATGGAAAACTGTGTCTGCATATGGATCATCGCATGCTGCGAGTAGGCGCCTACCCCATCTTCAAAGGTTAATAATAAAAGTTTCCCTGCGCCTAAGTGTGCAGAGATTTTTTCTTTTGCTGCTTCATCCACGGTGATTTTCATAATAAACTCCCCAATCTGATTTTTTTCAACGCTGACTGTTCCTTCAAATTAAGCGCGGTTAGTTGTATGAACGGCAATAAGCCCCTTGTCTGACTCTTATCATCAGACGAAGGGGCTTATTTTGCAAGAATTCTTACTTATTCAATTGTTGATCCAATTTCGTTAAATCGATTTGCGGCTCTTGTGCCAACAGCTCGCGGAAGAGTGGTAATTGTTTTTGGATTTGATCCGCTTGATCATTTTCCACCTGCATCACTAACAATGGTTCATGGAGACTTAGTCTCAGCAACATCCAACCTTTTCCATAGGGAGTCGTCACGGAAAAACGAACGCCTTCTTGATTTTCTGAATTCTCCGAAAAACCTTCCTGCTTCGGAAGCTCTGCACGGAATCTTTCAATCATTTTTTGCCCGGTCTTCTTGTGGTCTTCGCCAGTGATCGTATAACGGATCTCCAATGTCTCTACGGGCTGTTCCAGTTCTGCCATTAAATCAGTCAATTCCCGATTTTCTTTTTGTAATTTTGGTAATAGCATCAATACTTTGGCAATGACATACGCACCGTCATCTAGGAAATAATTTTCTTTAAAGGCTGCGTGAGAGCTTGTCTCGATCGCTAATTGACAATCAATACCTTCTTCATTCAATTCAATTGCTTTATTGATGACATTCCGATAACCAGAAATATAGCGGTATTGCTTTCCTCCCTTTTCTTCAATGAAGTGTTTCAAATGATCTGAAGTTGGCGAGTTCGTCACGATCGTGCTTCCTGGGTGCTCCTGCAAAACAATGGCAGATAAAACAGCGATCAGATTATTGCGATTGATCATTTGTCCATCTTTAGAAACAATTGCCGAACGATCCACATCTGTATCAAAAATCACGCCAAGATCCGCTTGATTTTCAAGTACGGCCTGTTTAATACTAGCCATCGCTTCTTTGTTATCGGGATTGGGAATATGATTGGGAAAATTACCGTCAGGCTCCAAAAACTGAGAACCTTCAATGTCCGCACCTAAAACGGCCAATACCTTCTCTGCAAAATAGCCGCCCGCGCCATTGCCCGCATCAACAACGATTTTCAGACCCTTTAAAGGCTGCTCAGCCCCGCTTCCTTGCTGGATTTTTTCAACAAGATCCGCGGCATATCGAGACAATAAATCGGCTTGCTTTGTACTTCCAGCAGCTTCTTCGCTTGCAGTAGTATGTGTCAAAATGTAGGCGATATCACTTTTTTCCGCGCCCCCAGATTGACTGAAAATTTTGATGCCATTAAAATAAAACGGCAAATGACTGGCTGTCAGCATAATTCCAGCATCACAGGCGAACTCATCAAATTGTGTCGCCATAAATAAGGCCGGTGTCGTCGCCAGTCCGAAATCTAACACCGTGCAGCCTGCTGCTTCAAATACTGCCGCCATGGCTTGCTTCAACTCTGGCCCCGTCAAACGACTGTCATGTCCGATTCCAATCTTGAATGGACGCTTAACACCTTTATCTGCTAACCAATTAAGAATCCCCTTCGCAATTTCACGTACTTCTTCAACACCTAAGTTTTTTTCTTTCCCCTCAGCAGTGATAGCGATTCCACGAATGTCCGAACCATTTTGCAATTTCGATAACTCCATTGATGAATTCCTCCTTATTCCTATTTATATACTTGTTTTCTCTTCAGAAAAATAAGATGCTTCGTCACGGTGTGCCAAATTCCCCGCCTATTCCAGCTAAAAGCAAAACTGACAACTGGCATCCTTTGGTATTACTTTTAGTCCATTATACCAAAAATCCCGAAAAAGAAAGCCTTTTCCGGGAAATTTTATCAATTTAAGTAATTTTCACTCTTTTAAATGACTCGAGATTGAGGATTTTTTTTCGCTTGACGTTTCTTTTGCCAGCGAATCCGCCATGCAACCAATCGGTCCATGACAAAGGTCAGACCTTTGAATAGCCAATAAATTCCGAATGTTAATGGAAGAACAAAAAACAAATTACGGTTCCATAGTTTATCAAATTCAAAGAACTCTCTAAAAAATAAATAGCAGCTTAGATACGCCGTGCCCAATACTGCAATCAACGCGATCTTCTTCTTGTCCAACGGGAAAGAAACTTTGTATAGGACCAATAATCCTACACACCCCGTCAAGAAGACAGACATAGTCGATGTTGCTTGATAGTCTAGATCAAATAATACGTTTGCAACTTGGATGACTATTACCGCACCGACCACGGTCAAGGCGCCGGGTAAAGAGACCCGCAAAATATTATTTAAAAAATCGCCCTTAATCCGTTCATAGCTTGGCTTCAACGCCAAGAAGAAGGACGGGATGCCTACAGTCAAGGCATTGATTGGTGTTAATTGGACAGGTTCAAAGGGGTATGGACTTGCAATGATCATAAAAATCACTGCCAGGATCAATGAATAGATTGTCTTTACTAAATACATCGAGGCTACACGTTCGATATTATTGATCACTCGACGCCCTTCATTTAAAACATTCTGCATTCGAGCAAAATCAGAATCCAATAGAATGACATCCGAGGCAGCTCTTGCGGCACTGCTTCCATTGGCCATCGCTACACCGATATCTGCTTCACGTAACGCCAACACATCGTTCACGCCGTCCCCCGTCATGCAGACTGTATGATGGACCTTTAACGCTCGAATCAGTGATTGCTTCTGCTTTGGTGTCACTCGGCCAAAGACCGTTGTATTTGCCACTAAAGCTCTATAGTCGATCGGCTCTTCTAAGCTGGACATATCAATAAATGTCTCTGCATTTTTGATACCTGCTTTCTGGGCAATTTTTGAAACGGTCAATGGATGATCGCCAGAGATGACCTTTAGCTGCACATCCTGCTTTGCAAAATAACCAAAGGTGGCTCGCGCGTTCTCTCTTAAATTGTCGGAAATAATCAATGTTGCAAGCAATTGCGGCTCCTGCAAAAGCTCTTCTTCTAGGAGGCCTGGATAGTTTACTAAAACAAGAACGCGCTGTCCTTCCTCCAAATAAGGGTGAATTTTCTTTTGCAATTCAGGAGACAGATTTTTGAATATAAATTCTGGCGCCCCAAACGCAAAACTCCCTTGATCCTTAAACGTTACGCCGCTCCATTTTCGTGCAGAAGAAAATGGCACGATTTTTTCTGCTTGCCAAGTATCTGCCGCCGGAAAAGCATCCCGCAAGGCTTTCGCTGTCGCATTTTGATCTTTGAGCTGGTTTAATAAATTTCCCATGATTACGCGCAAACGATCCTCAGATACATTTTCCAGCAACGCATCCTCAAATTTCAACGTGCCATCCGTGATCGTCCCAGTCTTGTCCAGACAGATAACATCTACTCGTGCCAACGTTTCAATGGAAGGCAGTGCCTGCACCAATACCTTTTTTCGTGCCAGATTCGCTGCACCAACAGCAAAGGCCACACTCGTCAGTAACATCAGTCCTTCGGGAATCATACTGACCAACGCTGCCACCGTTCCTAAAACAGCCTGCTTGATTGACGAGGACGCTTGATATTGACTATAAAACAAGCCCAGTCCTACTGGGATGATCACGATCGTCAAAACAGCGATCATGCGATTCAATACCTTCGTCAGTTCAGAATTGTCTGTTTTTTTCGTTTTCGCTTCACTAGTCAATTGTTCCGCAAAATTATCTTTTCCAACAGCCGTTCCTTGATAGAAACATTCCCCAGCGGTTACGAAGCTGCCGCTGTACAATTGATCCTGCAACTGTTTTTGGACGCGATCTGATTCACCGGTCAACAGTGATTCATCGACTTCTACACCCATTCCAGATAACAATTTTCCATCTACTGGGACCTGGTCTCCATTGCGCAGATATAGGATATCGCCTAAGACAATCTCCTCCTGATCCACCTGCTGCAGCCGGCCTTCTCTCAAGACGACTGCTTTCGTTTTAGCCAAGACCGATAATTTATCGATCGTATGTTTTGCTCTTAATTCCTGAATGATTCCGATCAACGTATTAATGATCACGACACCGAAAAACAACGTATTTTTCGGCGATCCCACCAACAGTACAAATACTGCCAATACAAAGTTTAAAATATTGAAAATATTGATCGTATTTTCTTTGATAATCTCTTTATCAGACTTTAATAAATTTTCTTCCGCTTGATTGACTTGCCCCTGATCTATTCGTTGCTGAACTTCAGAGTGAGTCAGTCCATTCAAATCTGATGGAATCTCTACATCCTCAAAAGTTTCTTCCACCGTTTGAACGTCAATTTTTTTCTTTTTCATACGGCATCCCCTCGTCTCCATTTGTCGCACTCTCTCTTTTTTGATTCTAGAACTATCTTAACACGACTTACATTTTTAGTCGGGAGAAAACATTTTATAAAATATTCTCTTAAACTATCGGGAGCATTTCCTTTTTTTACTTACTTAAGACAAAAAAAGAGCCGCATCATGCAGCCCCGTTCTTTATCCTATAAACATCATGTGGCATAGCCACTCCTCGGTAATGCTTAACGATTTCTCCACAACGAACCATGCCGTTTCTTTTCGCCACCTTCTGCGAAGCACTATTCGTATCACGAATAATGGAATAAACCTCTTCTGCTTTTATGTGGGTAAACGCATATTCTTTACAAGCCCTCGCCGCTTCGATCGCATAGCCTTTATGCCAAAACGCCCGTCGGAACAAGTAACCGATCTCTAATACAGGGGTACCTGCAACTTCTTGCCAAGTCAAACCACATTGACCAATCAGTTCACCTGTGTCCTTCAAGCAGACCGCCCATAAACCAAAGCCATCACGGCGATAGTTGCTTAGTTGTTTATCCAACCAGTTTTGGACCTCTTTATCGTCAAAGGCGCCTTCATATGCATACATCGTTTGTTCATCTTGTAAAATAGCGCTTAGTGCCTCTTTATCTGTCTGTTGCAGCTCACGAAAATAGAGCCGCTCTGTTTCAATCATCACTTTCCCCTCCTGCTTAGTCTAAAATGACTTTTTTTCCAAGTCCCAGAAAAAAATCGATCATCGTGCAAAACTTGTTCAGCTTGAATATTCCCTGCCTATTTCTAAAGTAACTTGCACCGTAACAAACTGCGAAAATTAAGACGGATAGTTACCTCAATTTAAAGAATCCTCTTCTAAGAGTACAAAAAAATGAGTGGGTGTTCACTTCTCAAACGGTCTAATTAAACTTCGTGTTTTATCTGTTAGTGTTAAAGATTTTACCCATCTCACTATTAATAGCCTATAAATGTAGAACTCGCAAAAAAGCGATGCCTTGTAATTTGAGGCACCGCTTTTCCATTTAAATATCTTTTGGAACATAAAAACTGCGGTTATCCATTCCAAAAATGCGTTCTGTGTACATTCCTGGTTCTGCATTTTTCACCGCACTAGACATCATTTGCATTGACGCATCGATATTATCGATTTGATGCAGGATCTCTGCTTCCATGATTCGTGGACGGACAGGCGATCCATATTCTAATAACCCATGATGGGACAAGACCATATGACGCAGGACAACGATGTCTTCATCTGCATCATTGATTTTCAGTTCAGCGCAGGCTTTAGTGATCTCTTCATCCACTAAAACGAGGTGGCCTACTAGGTTTCCTACGACTGTATATTCGGTAGAAGACGGACCCGTCAATTCAATTACTTTGCCTAAATCGTGAATAATGATTCCTGCATAAAGTAACGAGTTGTTTATCTGAGGGTACTCCTTCGCGATCGCTTTTCCTAGATGAAGCATGGTTAACGTGTGAAAGGCTAATCCACCTGCAAACGCATGATGATTGCGTTTTGCCGCTGGAAACTCAAAAAATTCTTTTTGATATTTATTTAATAGGAAGCGCACGATACGATTCCAATGCGCATTAGTGATCTCAAAGAGCGTTTTGTTGAATTCTTCTTCCATATCTTCACGCTTGATTGGCGCACGTTCCATATACAGTGCCGGATCATTTGGTTCATCCGTCTTCGTTGTACGTAGATGAATGATCTTGACCTGCGGATTGCCTTGATACATTTCTCGTTTGCCGTTCAATAACACGACCTGTCCAGCTTTATAGCGTTTGATCTCTTCTTCAGATGCGTCCCAAAATTTTCCATCGACCGTCCCAGAAGTATCTTGAAAAGTAAACGCGATAAATTTTTTCCCATTTTTGGCTAAGCGGACATCTGCATTCTTGATCAACACATACATTTCAAACTGCTCATCGACCGTTAATTCTTTGATTTTTTTCATCGTTGGACTCCCTTCAATTCCCAGATTGGCTGGTGAAGCTCTTGGTAATAGCTTACCATTTCTTGATCAGATGACAAACAAATGACTTGATAATTTTGGCTAAATTGCTGTAATAATTTGGCAAACTGATACTTCCGCTGATGGTCGTAATGCAGCCAGCCATCATCAATAATTACTGGGCATAATGGGTATTGCTGCTGCAAAGCAACGTACGCAAAGCGAAAGGCCATCATAACCTGATCCTTAGTCCCCGTTGAAAGATTATAGAGGCTCAACTCGTCGACGGTCAACAGTCCTTCAGAAAAATCCAACCGGCTATGGGCATTGTTCGTCAATTCTCGAAAATAACTCGTTGCCTGTTTTAATAATTCAGGTAATTGCTGTTCGGATAGTTCTGTCGCAATGTCCTGCAGCAATTGATTTTCCAGCTTTGCTACTGCATAATCCGTCGTCAATTTTTCTACCAGCGCACGTTGCTGACTCTCTTTTTGATAAAGACTATCTAACGTGCCATCCGCCTGCATTTGCTGAATCTGCAAACGAGAGCGTTGCTCCTGCTCCTGTAGTTGTTGCAACAGTGCTTCTCCTTCTTGAAGCTCCTGTTTTAGGGTACGCAGAGATTCCTCGATTTTTGCAAGCGTCGTTTCATTTTTAAACAGCGGTAAGATCGTTTCGGTTAATTCACCTAAACGTGCTTGCTTTTGAAGCAATTCCGATTCCCGTTGTAAAAAGGCAGGAATTTCTGATGGATAAGCGATTCGTAGCTGTTGCAATACCGGTTGCTGTTGTTCTAAAAGCTGTTGCTGCTGCTTTTGCGCCTCATGGATCCGTTGCTGTAAAACGGTATTCTCTTGGTAGGTCTGAGCAAAGCGAATCTGTTCCATCTCTTTAGCAAATTGCTCCAGCGTTGTCATTTTTTCTGATAGATTCTTTTCATGCAGCGGCAGCCAATCTGCTAAAAATTCAAACTGCTGCTCATACTGCATCAATTGTTGACGCAATACCGATTGTCGTTGCTGCAATTCTTTATTTGACTTCAGTAAAGACAAATAGTTCAAGGCACGTTGATTTTCTTGTATCAGTGAAAATTCATTCTCAACACTAGACAGATTTCTTTGCAGCACCTCCGTTTGAAGCTTTTCTGAAAGACGCTGTACTTTTTGTTGTCCTTTAGCTGCTTTTTCGGTCATTTCTGCTACTTGACCTTCATAAATGTCTAATTGGCCCAGCTTCTCCTGCCAAGTATCCTTATTGGCTGGTTTACTTTGCCGCATCACGCCTAGGATTCCGCAGACTACAGCGGCGATCATCAAAAGATAGCGAAATGGTGCTGGGACAAAGAATGCTATCAGTACAGTAACGCCTGCGGCGAGAAAGAACCATGGCGGATTTTTCTTTTTATTAAACAGCTCCGGATGTTTTTGTTCGTAGTCATTAAGACTAGCCTCCGCTTGATCCCGCTGTTCTTTGACCAAACGTAATCGAATGCGTTGTTCTTCTACTACCTTTTGCTGGGTCTGAAGCGGCTCGAAAAGCTGCTGGATCGCTTGCTCATCGGCAAAGGGGCGCGGCAAATTCTGCTGCCAATTTACCGGAGCATCATCTGTTTGAGCTAGTTTGATCGCCAGTCGCTGTTCTTCATCCAGCATTCGAGTGATCGTGACTTTTTCATCCAGCAATTGCTGGATGCGTTGTTCATTTTCTAAATAGAAATAATAGCGCGCAGACTCTTGGTTCCCACTGTACTTCTGTAGAGCAGCGTGCAGCTTTTCCTGTTCTTTCATTAATTGCTGATAATCTTGATAGAAGTCTTGCAGCTGCGCCCGCTCTTCTTCGGTCGCCAATGCGTGCAGATCCAATTGCTGCAACTCTAAAAATTCTGCGTAACCTGACCAGTTCATACGCTGCTGCTCGAGACCTAACTGACTTTCTTGCAGCTTTCGATTGCTTGCTGCTTGCTGGCTGACGCTTCGCTTCTCGTCCTCTGCTTGGCGAACAAGCTGCTGAAAACCGAGTTCTTGCGCTTCCTTCTCTTTGATCTTTTGTTTCAATTCTTGATACTGCTGCAACGCTTGATTCAACGGCTGCTTTCTTCCTCGAGGACGATAGATTGTTTCGTAGTTATTTTTTAGCTTCATCCGTTGCTCAAATAATTCATTGCTGCCAGACAACCCCATTGAAATCAATGCCTCATGAAGATTTTCTTCACTCAGAGTCTCTAACTGCTGAAGTTGTTCCTGCTGAAAGGTAAAGACTTGGCGAAACAACTGCTGATTTAACGGATAAAGAATCTTTTCTAGAAATTCATCATCGCCTTGCTGCCCATCCTCCAACCAGACCTTCGCTTTGCCTTTATTTTTGGCTTTGTATCGCTCGACCGTTACCGATCCATAGGTTGGATGAACAATCAGCAAGCGCCCACCAAAACCGCTACCGTCATTTGGCGTATAGTCTTGGCCCTTTTTTCGTTTTGCAGGAAAGCCAAATAGAATCGCTTGAATAAACTGATACAGTGTTGATTTTCCGGCTTCATTTAGGCCATAGACCAATTGATTTTTCGCTTCGAACAGGAACGACTGCTGACGCCATTTGCCAAAACTTGTGATCTCTGCTTTTTTAATCCACATCGGCGTCCCTCCTAAATCGATAATTCTTTGTCATTCTTTCATTTAACATTGCCAACGTCGTTGATTTAAATGCTTGATCCATTAAATAATGTACTTGCGGATGTTGTTCCAAATCACTTAGTAATTCATTAAAAATATCAGGCGCTTGATACGTCGCGATCAACTGTTCTACCAACTGTTGATCCACGGCAAGATACGGTCTTTCCGTCGGCCGTTCTGCTAACGTTACTTGCCATAGGAAAATAGTTTGAGGCACTTCTTCTTGTAACGCCTCTGCCAGCTCACCTGACGCCACTTGATAAGCCAATTCCTCACCCAAGTTTTCTGTATCCTTGAACTCCAGATGTATTAACGTGGGCAAATCCGCTGTAAGCTCTCGTATCAAAGGAAAGAGTTCGCGTGGCTGACGCACGCTAGCTAGGGAAAGCGTCCGTTTTTCCCAACGAATCGCTTCAACTGAAACGTTTCTCGGAATCAGTTGATTGCCTTGGCTTTCCACCACCGTTACACCTGCCAGATTTGTTTCCTTTTGCGTGTGTCCCTGAGGTGTTCCCGGATAAACCACATAAGGCTGCTGCAATAAAACTTGCGGCACATGGATATGTCCCAATGCCCAATAATCATAACCCTTTGTTGCTAATTCGGTTAGCTGAAAGGGCGCATAAGGCATCTGACCACCATGATACATCCCGATTTGAAAATCAACCGCCTCTTTGTGAGGAAATTGTTCGATCATCGCGTCACTGATCGTGGAATGCTGATAACTAAAACTCGTAATAGCAACAGTCTCCCCCATCGTTGTCACAAATTTTTTCGTTTCCACCTGTTCATTGTCGAATAACTGAATCGTCTCTGGAAAATCAAACCAATAACGTTCTGCTTGATAAAAATCATGATTTCCAAAATTCATGAAGACTGGAATTTTCGCTTCATCCAAGCGCGCCATCTCTTGAAAGAAATAACGTTGAGTTTTTAAGGTAGGACGATTTTGATGGAACGTATCGCCAGCGAACAAAATGAAATCAACAGCTTCTGTAATTGCTGTATCTACGATATTTTCCAGCATTTTTTTGTTCGCTGTCACAAGGTTTTCTTGAAAGTATTCTGGTATCGTCGTCAGACCTTCAAATGAGCGATCCAGATGCAAATCAGCTGCATGTAAAAATTTCATTTTTTCTCCCCCTATCAGTAAAGGCAACGGATTTATTTTATTTAATGAAAAATAGGCAGTTGCTCAATCCTGTATATTTTACCATAAAAAAACGAAAATTTGTTCGCCTTCCACGGATATGCTTAAGGTTTCCTTCAAGAAAAGCTATACAAGAAAAGAAAGCTATAGCATTATGACCATATAACTCAAAATGGTCATAATACTCAAAAGTAAACGATTCTTTTTTTACGTACATTATGACTAATAATTACTATTCGGTCAAAATAAAGAATGGAGGCGTTTTAATGAATACTTTCCAAATTGAAAAGCTATCTAAAGTTTACGGCGCTAAAGAATCAAAAGTTATCGCACTGGATGAGATTACTCTGGATATCCCTAAGAATCGCTTTATTGTAATTTTGGGTGAGAGTGGCTCAGGAAAATCGACCCTCTTGAATATGATCGGCTGCATGGACAAGCCGAGCTCAGGAACTATTCTGTTTGAAGGACAAGATCTCACTGGACTTTCCAAAGCTCAAATGACTGAATTCCGAAAAAATAAAATTGGCTTTGTTTTTCAAAGCTACAATTTATTGCCTGATTTAAGTGCCTTAGAAAATGTAGAATTTTCTACAGAGCTAGTCAGTAAAAACAGACAAGACGCTGAAGAAGCATTGACAGCTTGTCGGTCTAAAAGACCGAATCACTCACTTTCCGGGGGAGCTTTCGGGCGGTGAACAGCAACGTGTCTCCATCGCTCGGGCCATTGCTAAAAAGCCGGAGATTTTATTATGTGATGAACCAACCGGTGCACTAGATTTTGAAACGGGGATCACTATTTTAGGTGTTTTAAAGGACATTCAAACTGCTACTGAAAATACCGTTATCTTTATTACTCACAATAAAGAGATCGCAAAAATCGCCGATACGGTCATCCGACTTCGAAGCGGGAAAATTTTATCTATTGAAGAAAATGACTCCCCGCTGTCCCCTATGGAGGTGGAATGGTAATGCGTGTACAGACAATTCTTTCTATTCGAAAAATAAAAAACAATTTTGCTCAAATGCTCGGCATGGGGTTGTTGATTCTCATCGCTGCCTTGTTTTTTACAACGCTGTTTACTTTCAAAATAATCTATGAAGAAGAAGTGACCGCTTTATTCCGTCAACAGCATTATGCAGCTGTCACCTTAACGGGGAATTTTACTGCTGACGATACGAAAAAATTGGAAGCTTCGCCTCACACCTCTACTATTGAGAAGCGGACTGTACAAGATTTTCGCAGCGGAGACAAAACGGTGCGCCTGATTTCTCTTTCGACAAAGCTGAATCAAGTAATTTTGGAGAAAGGACATCTCCCAAAGTCCACAGCAGAATGTGTCCTCATTAGTCAATACGCGCGTCAGAATAAAATAAAATTGAATGACACCTTCACGGTCAATGGACAAAAATTAAACGTAGTCGGCATTGTTCGCTCACCGGAATACATCTACTACTCGCAAAGTGAACGCTCTTTTTCTGCTGATTCGAAAACATTCGCGGTTGCTTTTGTTTCAAAAAATTTCTTTCCTTCTGCAAATCAACTTTTACTAGCCAGTACAACAAGCATCAAGGAAGCTGAGATAAAAAAGCTTCTTCCTTATCAATCCTTCACAGCTCAAAAAGATCAAATCAACTATCAAATGTATCAAGGTGATTTAGATCAATTTGTCTCTTTCGCATACATCTTTCCTACGATCTTCTGGCTGCTGTCTTTTGGGATCATCTTTATTATTCTGAGGCGGACGTTGCTCAAGGAACACAAGCAGATCGGTCTATTAAAAGCTCTGGGCACGACTAATTTTTCCATCATTAGGATATACACTAGACAATTTGTGCTGCTAGGCCTTTTTAGTTCATTGATAGGTTGTTTGCTGAGTTACCCTGTTACGGAGTTGTTATTCCGCATTTTTAGCGGCATGATCGAACTGCCTACTCTGGCCTATCATATTGACTCTCGCTATTGGGTGATTTCGTTAATGATTTCCACACTTGGTTGCGGCGTTTTTTCCTTGTGCTCCATGCTTGATATTCTCAAGGAGTATCCAGCCATTTCTATGAGGCAGAGAATTCCAAAAGTAAAAAGGACACGTGTGCCTTCAAGATTCCTTTCCTCCTTGTCCTTCAATACTCGTTACGCTTTTGCTGCCTCGTTAAGAAATAAAGGACGCTTTTTTCTAATGGTCCTTGGGATGTCCGCTTCAACGGGTCTATTGTTATTCTCATTAGGCTTTAACGACTCTATCCGAGGCGTGGCGGATCATTATTTTCAAACATTTGCCAAGTATGACTTTATTGTTCAATTACCGGAACCCCTCCCACTCGATCAAACAATCATACAGACTTCTTCTGTGATCGATCGCCAAGAAGCGGCATTGCAGCTTACAGGGACCGTCCACGATGAAGACTATCCGCTGATCATTACCTCATCAGATATAACCATTTTGAATCTGCCAACGGAAAAACTGGATCAGGGCTTGGTGATTCCTGAATATTATGCAAAAAAATGGCACGTATCCGTCGGCGATCAAATAACCATCAATGAAAAAAAAGCAACGATTTCTGCTGTTCTTCCGCTAAGTATGGGGTTAGCGGTCTATACTTCCTATGATTACGCGCGCACGCGCTTTAAGGAATTGCCAGCAGTCTACAATACCCTTTATGTAACTTCAGATCACCCTAGCAAGGGCGTAAAGCAATTAAAAGAAAAGAACCTTTTTTATACGACCGCCGAAGAAGATAAACAAACCTTTCGTTCTTTGTTGGACAACATGGGAATACTGATTGTTTTATTAGTGATTTGTTCAGTGATTCTAGGTGCTACAGTTATTTTCTGCCTGAACTTAATGAATTTGACTATTCGAGAATTTGAATACATGCTTATGAATATCATGGGGTATTCCAAACGACGAATTCTGCAAACGATCAATAAGGAAAATCTGCTGCAGCTCCTATTATCAATTCCTCTAGGTTTTTTTGCAGGAAACTGGCTATTAGCGGCTATAAAAGAACAGTTTTCACAAAATAGTTTTGCAATGCAGCCCAGTATCCGGTTGGAATCCTATATTTTTACAGCGCTGGTCGTGAGTATCATTAGTAGTTTTCGTTTGTTGATTTCCAATCGGTACATTGAAGGATTAGCTATTGTTGAAGGGTTGAAAGTTCAAGAAGAATAAAATAGCTCATTCGCTTATTTCAGTATATAATTGTCCTCAGAATAGGATTTTATGGAGGTGTGTCTGCTTTGCCGCGAGAATTAACACCGGATGAAAAAGCCCGCAATAAACAGATGTTGGTCGACAAGGGACGTGCGCTTGTTTATCAATATGGCATCAAAAAAGTGAGTGTGGATGATGTGGTCGCCTCCGCAGGGATAGCGAAAGGGTCGTTCTACCATTACTTTTCATCTAAAGATGAGTTTCTCTATGCGATTGTTTATCAGATCCATCGCGAATTATTTGGTCGTCTGAAGATAATTGCTGAACGGATCAAACCGTTATCGTCCCACGAACGACGACAAACGATTAAAGCGTTTTCCGACCAGTTCTTTTCCTCAAACGATATGATCTTTTTCGTGAAAGAGCAGCAGGAAATTCAGCGCTTTCTCTTACGGTATTCAAAAGAAAAAATGGCTGAACTGGAAACCTACGAGAAACAAAATTATCGAGACTTTTTTGCTATCTTGGAAATTGAAGACAAACACCCAGAAATCGTACAAAATTATGTTCATTTATTAGGTTTCGGGATGTTTCATCGAGAAGTGATGATCGACACCTACTTAACGGAAACTGTCCACATTATGTTGGACGGTTTGATGGACTATTTGGAGCTTTGAGTGTCCAGGTTCGCAGGTGTTTCCTCAAAGCAAAGGACTTTCGAACGATTACCTGAATAAGGAAGGATGAGTGTTCATAGAGAGAGACGAACTGATCAGAAAAGCCAAAGAGTTATTAAACGAAGGAAACACAGAAAAGGCGAAGGCATTTATTGAAGCTCACAAAGATGAATTAGGCGAATACTATGACAAAGTCAAAGTGTTGCTAAAATCTGAAAATATCAATAGTGTGATGGATCGATTCAAAAAATTTTTTTAGCAAAAAAGGTAGAAGCGGACGCTCACTCAGAGCACTGCTTCTACCTTTTTCTATTCCATTTGATTTAGCACACCATATACAGCATCTGCCGTCTGTCCCAGCGACTGGACTTGGTTCGTATTCGCCAATAAAATGATGTATGTCAATCCTGTATGTGTAAATGTATTGATCGTATTAAATCCGCCTAATACGCCATGACTAGAGTAGCTTCCTGGATTTACATAAAATCCCATCCCATAGGTGGAGGCACTTCCCGATGTCATCATTTTACTTTTTTCATTTTCATTGATCAGTTTTCCCTGCATCAAAGCTTGGTCGAAGAGATAAAAATCCGTGGCGGTCGTATAGATATCTCCTGCACCAAATAATTGAGAAAGGTTTGGCAATTGCGCCTTTTCTACACGGCCATTTTTTTCTTTATAGCTCTCAGCCATATTGGGGGTCGCTGTATTGCTTTGATAGAACCCAGTATTTTGCATATTTGCAGGGTCAAAAATATGCTCTTGAATGTACTCCTGCACTTTCTGCTTGCTGACCTGTTGCAAGATATAGGCCAACACGGCGTAATTGCTGTCCGAATAATGCCACGTTCCTACTGATGAATCGCTCCCTGCTGCCTCAATCTCCTGAAGAATCTGCTGAGGGAGTATTTCTTTGCTGCCCTCTGTACGTCCGGTCAATCCGCTCGTATGATTAAGCAAATTCTTCAACGTAATCTGCTGCCCATTGGGAAAATCTTTCATGTATTTTGCAACAGGATCATCAATAGTTAATTTTCCCGCTTGCTCTAATTGCAGAATGGCGGTAGCAATAATAGCTTTTTGCGCTGACCCGATATAGTATCGCGTGGTCGGTGTATTTTTGCGTTGTTTCTCCTGATCTGCCATCCCATAGGAGTGATTCAACACCACTTGGCCTTTACGCACTACTAATGCCGTTCCCGAAAAGCGTTGGTCAACCAATAATTGATTCAACTTCTGATTCGTGGCTTCTGGTAAAACCACTGCTTCCTTCTTTTCTGGCGTTCTCTCTGTTTCTTTCGTCGTTGAACTTTTAGAAGTCGAAGTCGACTCGACTGTTGATTTCTGTGTTTTCGCAGTCTGTGAATTCGACGCATGCCCGCGCCAAGCCATCAGGCCGCCTACTACTAGCAACAAAAGCAAACTGCCGCCAATGATTATTTTTTTCATCTTTATTCGCATCCTTATGGCTTGAAGTATAGCAATTTTCCAAAAGAATTGCTTCAATTTATTTCCATCTATCAATTTTCTTCGTTTTTTGTAAGACTCTTGTAAGGTGCGTAGCTTAAAGAATTCCTCTGTTCAATTGAAAAAAGCTCGCACTCTTTTCAACGGCAGAAAGCCGAACTCGCAGCTAGCTTCAAAACAAAGAAATCCTTTTTCCAACATTCGGAAAAAGGATCCTATCGTCATTCGCATACGATTCCGCTACACAACGCGTTCAGTTATTCGCTAAAGCAGCTTTTGGTAGAGCTCGCGCTCTTTTGAACGGGAGAAAGCGGAACTCGCAATTTCTATTTTTTGATTAGCCTTCGTATAGTTCACGAATTGGAGTCATGATGATCCGGTTCAAGTCGTTGATGATCACGCTGAATGCTTGTTCTTTCACCATTAATTCGTTGATTAATTCTTCTTGTTGAACTTTTTCAGCTAATGCTTGTGCTTGTGCAGCATCTTCATCACTGAAGTCTTCACCGCGCATTTGTTTTTCTTGCAAACTTTGTTGGAAAGCTTGGAAGTCTTTGAATGCAGCATACGCTGTTTCGTTTTTCTTTAGTTCCGCGAAAGCTTCTTCTAAAGATTTAAATTCTGGTAGTTCACGGATTTCACGTTCTAATCCATTCGCTGAATCATAAATGTTTGCCATCTTTTTATTCCCTCATTTTCTATAAAAGTTACTGTTCTATTGTAACATGAATGGAAACGGGTTCACAGTTTAATTTCCCGGCTGGTATTGCTGCCACAATTCTTGGCCCTTTTCTTTCAATTTATTGGCGCCTTCTTTGGCTTTTTCAAAGAAATTCGCCGCCCCTTCACTGGCTTTTCCGCCAATGTCTTTTAATTCTTCCCGCCATTTATTCGAATCCGACGCTTGCTCGCCTTGGTTCACTTGATCTGCGGCAACGACTTTGCCGCCCGTAGCATAAGCGTCTGCGACTTCAAAGGAATATTGTCCAGCATACGGCAAGATAGATTCCGCTTCCGCTTTAAATACCTGTCCTACCTCTGACCCGCTTGTTCCACTTAAATAATGGGTCTCACTGACTTTTTCAAAGCCTAACCACGTCGAAATCACGACATTTGGTGTGTAACCGATGATCCATTGGTCATTTACTTTGTTTGCATCAAAGTTCGTTTCAGTCGTTCCTGTCTTACCAGCAACTGTGAAGCCTGCTGGTGCTGCTTGCGCGGCAGTTCCGTTTGAGAATGTCCCTAGAAGCATACTGGTCATTTCATTGGCAACTTCTTTAGAGATCACTTGTTCATATTTTGGTGAGCTGTTGTCTTCAATCACCGCACCAGTAGAATCAATAATTTTTGTGATCAAATGAGGTTGATAGACTTTCCCTTCATTGGCAAACGCACCATAGGCGGCTGCCATTTGCATCGGCGAGGTTCCTTTTTCCAGCCCACCGAGTGCCAAGCCATAATATTTATCTGATTTGCTTAACGGGATACCAAATTCTTCTGCTTTACTATAGCCCTTGTTCAATCCCATCTCGTGCAATAACCAGACCGCCGGCAAGTTCAAACTTTGTGCCACGGCTTGATACATAGGGACTTCCCCTTGGAATGTTCCATCATAGTTTTTCGCTTTGTAATAAGATTGCGGCTCATCCTTCAACACACTGTCTGGCTTATAGCCCGACTCTAATGCAGAGGCATACACGCTCAATGGTTTCATCGTAGAACCTGGCGAACGCTGCATTTGTGTCGCAAAATTATAGCTGCGGAAGATATGCTCTCCACGTCTACCGACTAAGGCTTGAACGCCGCCCGTTTTAGGGTCCATCGCTACAGACGCAGATTGCGGCATAGCACCGTCCTCAGCATTTGCCGGAAAATTCGCGTTGTTCTCATAAACGGTCTCCATTTGTTTTTGATAATCTTGATCTAATGACGTATAGATCTTGTAGCCTTTATTCAATAAATCTTTTTCTGACATTCCGTAGCGTTCCACGGCTTCATCAATGACCGCATCAAAATAAGAAGGGTAACGATAGCCCGCGTCCGCTGAAGAGTATGTATCATTCAACTCAGAACCCAGATCTGTCGCCTTTTCTTGTGTCTCTTGTTCTTTTGACAGCTTGCCATTTTCAACCATGACCGAAAGAACCGTGTTCCGGCGATTCACCGCATTTTCTAAATTATCGATTGGATTGTAGATGCTTGGCCCCTTCAACATGCCAATAATCGTAGCTGCTTCACCGATCGACAATTGGTTGGCGTCTACACCAAAATACCTTCTAGAAGCATCTTGAACACCCCAAACGCCATTCCCGAAATATGCGTTGTTTAAGTACATTGTCAGAATCTGATCTTTGTCGTACTTTTTCTCGATCTCAATCGCCATAAAAATTTCTTTGGCCTTTCGTTCTAAAGTTTGATCAAGGCTCAGATAGGCATTTTTAGCTAATTGCTGCGTCAAGGTACTTCCCCCGCCAGTAATGTGGCCAGAAGTGACGAGTCCTAAGGCCGCCCGTGCGATTCCCTTTATATCAAACCCGTGGTGATTGTAAAAATTTCGATCCTCGGTAGAAACAACCGCATCCTTAAGATAAGGAGAGATTTGGTCGCTCTCTACATACGTTCCTTTTTGTCCATATAAGGAACCCGCTTGTTCATTTTTTTCATCGTAGATAACTGTTGATTGCTTCAAACTGGATTGCAGTGTCTCAACATTCACCGACTTTGCTAAGAAAAATAGATAGACACTCATCACTAAAACACCTACGAGTGCTAATAAGAGCAATATTTTATTGATATGATATTTTTTCCAAATACGTTTGCGCCAGTGATGAAAACGAATCAAATAAGGCTTGATCCACTGCCAAAAAGTTTTTGTGCCGCTGCGAAACTTTTGCCAAAAAACTTTTGCACCACTTTTAAATTTGCGCCAAAATTCTTGAAAATCCATTTTTGGTCTCCATTCTATACAAAATTCAGACACAGTGTACCACAAATCAGCCATTCAACGCTTGGGGCTTGAGACGGATACACACTTGAAAGTATTCTAGCATGGGGTCTCAATGAAAAGCTGTTTTTTTTCTTAAATATCCATTAAAAGTGATACAATGAGCCAGATGAAACGTTTAAATTAGCCAAAACTAACACATTTATCTATAAAGGAGCACTATGATGAAATTCACGATGACATTGCCTGCCGACTTGTCAGAGATGACAGTCAAAGAATTATTGGAAGAAGAATGGCTCGTACCGCGAAAAGTCCGCCACTTCATTCGAACACGTAAAGGAATCTTGGTGAATGGCGAGGTTTGCCACTTCCAATCTATGGTCTCTCCAGAAGATGTTTTGACGATTACGATCGAGGCAAGCGACTATCCAGAACGTTCCATCCTGTTGGGAGACCGAAGGAAAATCAACGTTCTTTACGAAGATGAGCATTTGATCATCGTCAATAAACCCGAGGGAATGAAGACACATCCAAATCAACCGGAAGAAAAAGACACGTTGCTTAATCACCTGGCTGACTATTTATCACCTGATTTCCAACCACATGTCGTTCATCGGCTCGATAAGGAAACCAGCGGCGCAATTCTATTCGCAAAAAATCCTTTTGTCTTACCTATTTTAGGAAGACAACTAGAACAAAAGAAAATCTATCGTCGCTACCAAGCACTCGTTCACGGTACGATTAGAAAAGAACTGATTATTAACAAAAAAATTGGACGTGATCGCCATGACCGCCGAAAACGGCGAATCGATCCTAAAGGTGGCAAGCCTGCCGTAACACACGTGACCCCCATAAAGAACGTAGAAAATCAAACAGCGGTCTTCTGCCAATTAGATACAGGAAGGACACATCAGATTCGTGTTCACCTTGCGAGTATCGGGCATCCGTTAGTCGGTGATCCTTTATACAGTAAAAATCCCCATGGCAGATTGATGCTTCACGCGTATGAGCTCCACCTGCACCATCCCTTCACCAATCAGAAAATCGCGGTTCAAGCACTTCCCGGACTATGGGCGGAATAAGAAAGCCAGCTAAGACAGACATTCTGTTTTAGCTGGTCTTTTCGTTTCCATACCTCTTTTAATAGGAACAAAAAAAGAAGGATCAACAAGTGATCCTCCTTTTTGAATTCGTCTAAATCTTAGTACCAACCGTTAGATTGCCAGAAAGCTTGTGCGCCTTCCCATGAACCATAACGAGAAGTAACATATTGATCTGCCACACGTTCTTGGTTTGCTTCAGAGTAGTCACCATTTAAATATGAAGAAGATAATTGGTAACGTCCGATGTATTGACCGTTTGTAGCTGAATAAGAACCGCCTGATTCGCGTTGAGCAATCCATTCTTTTGCTGAAGAAGTTGCTGCTGGCGCCGCTGCCGGTGCTGCTTCTTGTTGAACAGGCGCTGCTGCTGGAGCTGCTTGTGCTTGTTGAACAGGTGCTGCTTTTTGTACAGGAGCCGCTGCTTGTTGAGGTGCTGCTTCTGTTGACTCTTGAACATGTACGGGTGCTGCTTGTGCAGGTGCTTTTTCTGCTTTTGCATCGCCGTCGATCGATAATTCTTGTCCAGCAAAAATCATATTTACGTTAGAAATTTTGTTTGCTTTTGCAATTGCATCTACTAAGCTGTCGTTCCCAGCGAATTTGTGAGAGATTTTAGATAAAGTGTCTCCAGATTGAACAGTATACGTTTCTGAAGCGTGTGCGTCTGTAGCTCCCATCGCTAAACCTGCACCTGCTGCTAATACTGTACTAAAAAGAAATGTTTTCCCTAATTTCATTATGTAACTTCCTCCGATTTTTCTTATGTCTTTTTTCTTCTGTCTTCTTGACTACGAGAGATACTTTATCATCCTTTTGTATTTCATGGGTAATAACAATGTAACAGTTCATTACAATAACATGAAACAATATGACAAAATCTCTCTGAGTGTGTCATTTTGAAATATATGACATTTATCCTTATTAATCAAAACCCCTATACCAAGCATCTTCAAGTAAATGTAACTGTTTTATTCTTGTGTTACAAAAGTTATCTTCAGAAACATTGAAATCTTTTTGTAATGAAATACGCCCACGCATTCTTGTTCTTTTTGAATTATATTGAAAATATTTTCTATAGAATTTGAATTCGACCCTTTATTTATAATAAAAAAATACTTCCACTCTATTCTAAGAGCAGAAGTATTTTTTATTTGATCCTTAGTCGTCGACGCCATTTTTTTGCTTGAGGACCGACGAGTTTATCCACTAAACGAATCTTCAGCGTTAAATAAAAATACAGCAAGCTTCCCGTTCCTCCAGTTACTAAACAGACCATTAACGCTGACCAGCGCAAGGATGGATCAAACACAAGATAACTCAACTGTCGCACGATAAACGCTACAATCAACATGACCAGCGTTAAAATCAAGATTAGTACACAACGGCGAAAGGCTAATTTATAATTCGCACGGACAACACGCCGTAATTTCCACAAGCATAACCCGCACGTCAAACTAAGACCGATAACTGTCGCCAATAACGGCCCGTAAACTTCAAACAGTTCAATCAGCGGAACTTGGAGGACCACTTTTAATAAAAGCCCAGCTGCCCAATACCTTACGGCGATACGACTATGTGAGATTCCTTGGAGCGTCGTGGACAACATCATGAACAACGCTGAGACCAAGCCGGCCCAGCAAGCAGCGATCAGCACGCGACTTCCTAAAATATCCGCGGAATAAAAAACGGTATTTAAGGGATAAGCCAATAAAATCATGCCAAAAACCGCTGGCAGCATAATATACGCAAACAATTGTATATTCGTGTTGACTACTTTTGCGAGTTCGGGGCGACGCTTTTGCGTAAAGAGTTCCGTCAACATTGGTAAGCTCGTCATAGCAAGTGACGTCCCCAGAGCTACGATGACCATGGTCAATTTGTCTGGATTGGCACTAAATAATGCATAAAGATCGATCAATTGCTCGTGACTATAATTCGTATTAGCGCTCATGGTGCGGATAAACGTCACTTGATCAATCAATTTATAAAAGACGATCCCGCTCCCTAATAAAATAAACGGAACTGCTTGGCGAATCGTTTCAAGCAATAATTTTTTGGTATCAATCGTTCCTTTAGTGACGCTGCGTTCTAATTGCGGTTCATTGCGCTTACGATCATTGAACCAATAAAACAGCAGAACACCATAGGACCCGACCATCCCAATTGAAGCAGCAAACGTCGACTGGATCACTGCACTTAAGTAATCACCCTTCATCACCTTCATAATGATAAAAACACTTAAGAGCATATAGAAGACACGCAGTGCTTGTTCCACCAGCTGCGAAATTGCTGAGGGTCGCATATCCTGCTGCCCTTGAAAATAGCCTCGTAATACACTCATACTTGGAAACGCTACAACAGCGACACTCAAGGCTTGGATCACAGGAATCAATGCCCGGCCGCCGCCAGACAAGTTAGCCAGTATGGGTGCCATGAAGAACATCAAGCCGCCGAAGATGATCCCTAAAACAGCCGTTGCTTGGAGCGCTTTAATGAATAAGCGCCGACTCGTTTGATAATCCCCCATCGAATTATAACGCGCGATCTGCTTGGCGATGGCACCAGGAAGACCTGCTGTAGAAATCATCAAAAACAATGCATAGAACGTGTACCCCATATTGAATAATCCATTGGCTACGCGAGCATGTTCCCCCATCCAGGCGTACCACGGAATAATGTAAATCGCACCTAGCAGTCGCGAAAAGATACTTCCCACTGACAGCCAAGCTGAACCTTGGATCATTTTTTCTTGATAGCTCAGATCACTTGGTCGTGTCTCCTTCATGGTCTCCTCCTTCAAAAACATCACTTCTATTATAGTAAAGCTAAATCACGCATCTGACAATCACTCTTTACTTTTTCTATACTCGAGCTATGCTATAATAGCCTAGACTATATATTGGAGGTCTCAACATGCTGACACTTACCCAAATACAAGAATTACTTGAAAAAGAACACTTACTACGGGAGTTTATCACACCAACCACTTGGACATTGACGGCTCCTTTTGAGAAAACCTTGAAGAATCTTTCCTATGATTCACGCAACGTTGATAGCGACACGCTTTTTTTCTGTAAGGGAAATAATTTCCAGCAACGCTTTTTAGAACAGGCACTCGCAGATGGCTTGACTTGCTATATCTCTGAACAGCCCTATGAGGTTTCCGCAGAATTAGCTATTATTGTGACAGATATTCGCAAAGCCCTGGCTATTTTAAGTATGGCTTTTTATGATTACCCGCAAGAAAAATTAAAACTGATCGGAATTACTGGCACAAAGGGCAAGACGACGGTCGCTTATTTTACCAAACAAATTCTAGACATCGCGACAAATAAAAAGACCGCTCTTTTGTCTACACTAAACACAACATTGGATGGCGTAACTTTTTTCAAATCGAAGCTGACGACTCCAGAATCGTTGGACTTGTATCGAATGATGGCAGAAGCTGCAGCGAATGGAATGACCCATCTGGTGATGGAAGTCTCTTCCCAAGCTTACAAGGTGGCCAGAGTGTATGGCTTGACCTTCGATATTGGAATCTTTTTGAACATCTCTCCTGATCACATTGGACCAATTGAGCATCCGACTTTTGAAGATTACTTCTATTGTAAACGTCAATTAGTCGCGAACTCTCGTCAAGTCATTTTGCAGCACGAAATCGATCACTTTGACCTTTTACAAGAATTAGCTGCAAAAAAGAATATTCCAGTTATCACGTATGGGAACGAACAAGCAGACTATCAAGTTCAGCCTCTTGAACACCCTTTGGCGTTTGCGCTGTCTGGAACAACAGACGATTTGCATTTAAGCGGTGCTTACCAAATATTACTCGCTGGCGACTTCAATAAAGAAAATGCTGCTGCGGCACTGATTGCCAGTGCACTAGTCGGAGCGGATCAGGAGGCTGGCCGGAAAGGGCTCGCTGAAGCCTTAGTTCCTGGTCGAATGAATCTGCTTTTGAAACCTAATGGTGCTCACATTTATGTAGACTATGCACACAATTATTTAAGCATGAAATCCCTATTAGCCTTTGCGCGGGAACAACACCCCACTGGCGAACTTCTTGTGATTACCGGGTCTACTGGAAATAAAGCAGAGTCGCGACGTGAAGGATTAGGGCAAGCAATCGGCGAATACGCAACGGTTGCTGTTTTAACGAGTGACGATCCCAATTTTGAAGATCCTAAGAAAATTGCGGACGAGATTCAACAAGCAATCCACAATGATCGTGTTCAAGTACGATTTGAAGCAGATCGAAAAAAAGCCATTCGAGAAGCGATTAAGCAGGCGAACCCTGAGGATGCTATTGTCTTAGCTGGAAAAGGGACCGATACGTATATGACTGTGAAGGGTGAAGACTTGCCTTACGAGGGTGACTATCATTTAGCGGAAGAATTCATTAAAGACTAACGGGAGAACCCGTTAGTCTATTTTTATACTCTGAAGGACAGATGCAGCATCGGCATAGACTTCCGCCAAAAACTCCTTAGTCGGCTGTACACGCTGCAGTAGACCAGCAATTTGCCCCGACATCACGATTCCCTTTTGAATCTCTCCATCATCTGCTGCTCGCTGCAATGCGGACAAAGTAAATGCTTCCTCATCCTTTGAAGCCGTCAACTGATTTTTTAACCCGCGAATCGCACCTCCAGAAGACTTCTGAATCACCGTCGTTGATGTATCTTCAGCTTGTAGGATGGCTTGCTGATAGTGCTCATGGATCGGACACTCTGATACGGTCAAAAAGGCTGTTCCCATTTGAATCCCTTGTGCGCCTAATGCAAAAGCTGCCGCCATTCCACGCCCGTCACCAATACCGCCTGCTGCGATAACCGGTATCCCAACTGCCTGAACAACTTGAGGGACTAGCGCCATCGTCGTTGTCTCTCCAATATGCCCGCCAGATTCCATGCCTTCCGCGATTACACCGTCGATCCCTAATTGTTCCATCTTTTTAGCGATTTTTACCGAAGGAACCACAGGAAAAATCTTTATCCCTGCTTGTTTTAATCGTTCTACATAAGGCTTAGGTGTTCCGGCGCCCGTCGTGACGATTGTTACGCCCTCTTCAATCAGCACCTCTACTTGTTCTGAAACAGTTTCCATTTGCAGCATCAAATTCACACCAAAGGGCTTCATTGTACGTTCCTTTGTTTTTTGAATTTGTTCCCGTAAGTCTTCACTACTTAGGCCGCCAGCCGCAAGGATTCCTAAACCACCAGCTTCTGACACTGCACTGACTAGCGGGTAACGGGCAATATGCGCCATCGCTCCTTGAAAAATAGGATACTGAATCCCCAACAATTCCGTGAGAGTTCCCATCGTATCGTTCCTCGCTTCCTTTTTTCTTCATCCTAGCATATTTCCACAAAAAAATAAGCGCCCTGCAAAAATTGCAAGACGCTTCTTCTTAATTTGCTACGATATTCACCAGTTTATTCGGTACAACGATCACTTTGCGAATAGTTTTCCCGTCAATATTGCGTTGGATATGTTCGTCTTCCATCGCCAATTTTTCTAATTCCTCTTTTGCCAGATCTACAGCGACCATGACTTTTGAGCGAACCTTCCCATTCACTTGCAGAATGACTTCAATCTCATTTTCGACCAATGCTTCTTCATCATAGGTTGGCCAAGCCGCATAGGATATGCCGCCTTCATGACCTAAGATCTCCCACAATTCTTCAGCGATGTGCGGTGCGATCGGCGCCAACAATTGAACAAAGCCTTCTACATATTCATAAGTCAGTGCTTCCGCTTTATACGCGTCATTAACAAAAACCATCAATTGAGAAATCGCCGTATTCAAATGCAAGTGTTCCATATCTTCTGTCACTTTTTTAACGGTTTGGTTATAGACCTTCGTCAATGACCCATCGTTTAATGTCGTAATATGGTCGCGCATCTTGCCTTCTTCATCCACGATCAAACGCCACACACGATCTAAGAATTTCCGAGAACCCTCTAGTCCATTCTCACTCCAAGCAATCGACGCATCCAGTGGTCCCATAAACATTTCATACATCCGCAACGTATCGGCACCATACTGCTCTACGACATCGTCAGGATTGACAACATTCTTCAATGATTTACTCATTTTTGCAGGCGCTTCTTCCAATTCTTCCCCTGTTTCGATGCTAAACCATTTACCCTCACGTTTTTCAACCATGTTCGTCGGTACTAGAGCGCCGCGGCTATCACGGAAGCTTTGGCCTAAGATCATTCCCTGGTTGTACAATTTTTGGAATGGTTCGTTCGTTGGCACGACACCGATGTCATACAAGAACTTGTGCCAGAAACGAACATACAATAAATGAAGGACCGCGTGTTCTGCCCCGCCAATATAAAGATCGACTGGCATCCAGCGTTTCAATTTATCATAATCTGCTAACGCTTCTTTATTATGAGGATCAATAAAGCGCAAGTAATACCATGAACTTCCTGCCCACTGCGGCATTGTATTCGTTTCGCGACGGCCTTTTTTACCGGTGATCGGATCCACGACGTTGACCCATTCTTCGATATTCGCTAGTGGCGATTCGCCTGTGCCGCTTGGTTTGATATCTGTTGTCTTCGGCAATTCCAATGGCAATTCGTAATCCGGCACCAAACCAGTCGTGCCATCTTCCCAATGAATGACTGGGATAGGTTCTCCCCAATAACGTTGACGAGAGAATAACCAATCACGTAAACGATAACTAACTTCCTTTTTCCCACACTCGTGTTCTTCCAGCCATGGAACCATTTTATCGATCGCGTCTTGTTTGTTTAATCCATCTAGGAACTCTGAGTTGATATGCGGACCGTCGCCAGTGAAGGCTTCTTTATCCACATCCCCACCTTCAAGTACAGGAAGGATTGACAAGCCAAATGTTTTAGCAAATTCATAATCGCGTTCATCATGCGCTGGAACCGCCATGATCGCCCCTGTTCCGTAAGAAGCTAACACATAATCCCCGATCCAGATCGGCATTTTTTCACCATTCGCAGGATTGATCGCATACGCACCCGTAAAGACCCCTGTTTTTTCTTTGGCTAAATCTGTTCGATTCAATTCAGATTTTTTTGAGGCCTCTTCAATGTACGCATCCACTGCTGCCTTTTGTTCAGGCGTCGTAATTTTTTGCACCAATTCCAACTCTGGTGCTAAAACAGCATAGGTTGCACCAAACAACGTATCAGGACGAGTCGTAAAGACTGTGAAGGTTTCATCGCTGCCTTCAATCTTGAAGCGGACATTGGCACCAATCGAACGACCAATCCAATTACGTTGCATTTCTTTGATGCTTTCTGGCCAATCCACGGTTTCTAGATCATCCAGCAAACGATCGGCATAAGCCGTAATCTTCAGCATCCATTGACGCATTGGTTTACGAACAACATCATAACCGCCCCGTTCGCTCTTGCCATCGATGACTTCTTCATTGGAAATAACTGTTCCTAATTCTGGTACCCAGTTCACCGGAACTTCCGCTTCATACGCCAATCCTTTTTCATACATTTGTTCAAAGATCCATTGGGTCCATTTATAGTAATCAGGATCTGTCGTATTTAATTCTCGATTCCAGTCATAGCTGAATCCTAGAGAGTTGATTTGTCGTTTAAACGTTTCGATATTTTTTTTCGTAAATTCAGCAGGATCATTTCCTGTATCTAACGCATATTGCTCCGCAGGCAGCCCAAACGCATCCCAGCCCATTGGGTGCAAGACATTGTAGCCCTGTGCTCGCTTCATTCGCGAAATAACATCCGTTGCAGTATAACCTTCTGGATGCCCTACGTGCAGTCCTTGTCCAGATGGGTAAGGAAACATATCCAATGCATAAAATTTTGGTCTTTCAGGATCATCTTGGGTGTTGAATACGTGATGCTTTGCCCAATATTTTTGCCATTTTTTTTCAATCGTTTTGTGATTGTAACTCATGTTGTTCCTCCTAATTTTGAATTCATTTAAAATACAAAAAAATCCCATGAAAGTTCTCAAAACTCTCATAGGACGTTATCAACGTGGTACCACCTATATTTATCTGTCAAAGAGACAGACCTCAAAAGAAATAACGGTCTTTAACCGGATCGATCGATCATGCTCCGAGGTAAGTTCGACTGTCCCGCATACACACTCTCAGCACCGTGCGCTCTCTGAAATGCGTTCGTTTCTACTACTCCTCTTCCAAGCAACAATATTCAAAGTAGTTTTATCTTAGCAGATTCCCCAATAATATTCAATGGAATTCCACTATTGAAATCCCGTTAAGAAATCCTTGAAAAAATTGTTCCACAGGGGAAACATGATATAATACTCCTGTTTAGAAAGGATGAATCAGAAAAATAATGAAAAATAAACCCATCTACCAATTAATCGGCAGTTTCACTTTGCTGTTTTTTGCGGCATTGTGTTACATCGTTCGATTTTATCCAGAAACACTCTCTGGTTTTGATCGCGGAATCATTCATGGCGTTCATCAGCTTTACCCTCAAATGAACGGGTATTTTTTGTGGGTAACAAAATTTGCGAACCCCATTACAATTATTCTTTTATCGTTCGTGTTCGTCGGCTTGTTCTATTTCAACAAACAAAAAATCACTGCACTTTGGCTAGCGCTTAGTATGGTGCTCATTAGCGGGATCGGCAATCACCTGCTGAAGCTCTTCTTCCATCGCGCACGTCCAACGATTTTACCGCATATGGTCTCGGAACATAGTTTCAGCTTTCCCAGCGGTCACTCGACGGCCAGCACGCTGCTATATGGAACGTTGATCTTTGTCATGCCGTTGTTTTTCAAAGAAAAAACGCCACGGTTAATCGCTCAGATTCTTGTAGGTCTGCTGATTTTTAGTATTGTTGTCAGTCGAATCTATCTAGGTGTCCATTATCCGAGTGATGTTCTTGCCGGCACTCTTTTCGGCAGCAGCTGGCTATTGTTCACCTACCCTATGTACAAAGAGAAAAAATTAGCTTACGATCTTAAATCAATCAGGAGGAAAAAATGACCTTTCAATATAGTGATGATGAATCCAAACGTTACCATTCATGGAACTACGCCCTGCGCCACGAATTCGGCGGGAAAATTTTTAAAGTGCCGGTAGATGGCGGATTTGACTGTCCAAACCGTGATGGTACGGTCGCACATGGCGGATGTACCTTCTGCAGCGTTTCTGGTTCTGGCGACATGATCGTCGCACCAAGTGACCCGCTGCCTCAGCAATTCCACAAAGAAATCGACATGATGCACAAAAAATGGCCTCATGTCGATCAATACATCGTCTATTTCCAAAATTTCACCAATACTCATGCACCTGTAGCGGTCATACGCGAACGCTTCGAGCAAGTTGTCAACCTGCCTGGTGTTGTTGGTTTGTCTGTGGGCACTCGTCCAGATTGCTTACCTCCAGAAGTCGTAGAGTATCTAGCAGAACTGAATCAGCGCCTGTATTTATGGGTTGAATTAGGTCTGCAAACAACGTACGAAAGCACGAGTGATCGCATCAATCGTGCGCATGATTATGCGACTTACGTGGATGCCGTCGCTCGTCTTCGTAAGCATAATATCAACGTGTGTACCCATTTGATCAACGGACTCCCTGGGGAATCCTTAGAGATGATGCGGGAAAATGTCCGCCGTACGATTTTGGATTCAGACGTTCAAGGCATCAAGCTGCACCTGCTCCATTTGATGCGTAATACAAAAATGCTGCGGGATTATGCAGAAGGACGTCTCCAATTAATGAGTAAGGACGATTACGTTTCCGTGATTTGCGATCAATTGGAGATGATCCCACAGGACATCATTATTCATCGACTGACTGGAGACGCGCCTTGGGATTCATTGATCGGCCCCATGTGGAGTTTGAAAAAATGGGAGGTTTTGAATGCGATCGACCAAGAGTTGCTTCGCCGAGACTCTTATCAAGGAAAGTTTGCTCTCAGAAAGGAATTTGAACATGCTTCTAACGGCTCTGCGCTTTAGTCACCAATTACTGAAGGACGTCATTGATGAAGGCGACCACGTCATTGACGCGACGATGGGAAATGGCAACGACACACGCTTCTTAGCTGAATTGGTTGGCACGACAGGTCGTGTTTACGCCTTCGATGTTCAAGAACAAGCAATTAAAAATACGTATGAAAAACTAGCCGAATACAAGGATCGTTCCACCCTCTTTCTCGCTGGCCATGAGACGATTGACGAAACTATTTCTATCGATCAACCAATTAAGGCAGCAATATTCAATCTTGGATACCTTCCAAACAGCGATAAGAAAATCATTACATTGCCCGAAACGACAAAGCAAGCGATGGCCGCTATCTTGGACAGGTTGTCTGTCAGCGGTCGAATGATTCTCGTGATCTATTATGGACACGATGGTGGCGAAGCCGAAAAAAATGAGGTGCTACGTTTTTGCCAGGAATTGCCGCAGGAAAAATTTAGTGTATTAAACTATCAATTTATTAACCAAAAAAATAATCCACCCATTTTATTATGCGTAGAGAAAAAGAACGACTGAGGCTCACTCTCAGTCGTTCTTTTCATTGAACCATTCTAATACTCGTTTGATCCAAGCATCCCAAAATACCCAGTCGTGTTTTCCTGGACCTTTTTCAAACGTCACATCCAGGTTTTTTTGTTCCATTTTATGCGCCATGTATTGGCTAGCAGGATACAGTTCATCTTCCGTTCCGCAGGCCAAAAAGAAACGCGGCGCAGATTTTTCACTGTTCACTAACTCATTCAATAGGAAGAGTGGATCATTTTCTGATCCTTGTATTTGATCCAGTGGACCAAATACACCTGTCCAATAAGCTTCGTTTCGTACCAATAGCAAGCTTTCCACGTCAGCCAATACAACTGCTCCTGACAATGAAGCTACAGCAGCAAACTTCTCAGGTTTCGCTAAACCAAGTTTCAATGCGCCATAGCCGCCCATCGACAATCCGGCCGCAAAGGTCTTTTCTCTTTTATACGTAATCTGCGGAAACAACTCATGAATAATTTCTGGTAGTTCTTCCGAAACGAATGTCCAGTAATGCATATCGTATGTCGTATCCGTATAGAAGCCCAGATCTGTTGAGGGCATGACTACCGCCATACGGTATTCAGACACATAGCGTTCAATCGACGTACGACGTTCCCAAACGCTGTGATTTCCGCCCATGCCATGTAACAAGTACAAGACAGGTACATCTTCAGTGGCCCCCACCGTTTCGGTTCCGATCTTTTTATGTGTCGTTTGCGGCAAAATGACATTCATCGCCACTTCCATTTGTAAAACGTTCGAGTATACATTTACCTGTAAAAAAGCCATCAACTAAAGCCCCCAGTTCGTTTATTCTTCGTTTAGTGTAACACTTCTTGACTGTTTGCCAACCATAAAGCTAAAAATGAGCGCAATGATAATCAACACTAAGCCTGCAAAATAAACCCAATGCAAACTATCAAAAAGAACCTTCCTTAATTCCATTCGTAAATCAGAATCAATTTGCAAGGCCGTGTGGGGATTGATCAACCGATTCATGATATCAAGATCTGCGATCCCCGCCTGAACCAACTGACGACCATTCGCAACATTCAGAATAATCCCAAAAAGCGAGACCATCACTGTTTGTCCAATCGTCCGCGACAACGTATTAAAAGAAGTCGCAACACCAATTTCTTCTTTTGGTACACTCGCCTGTGCTTCGACGGTCGTTGTCGTAACAGATAATCCATACCCGACACCTAAAACGCCCATGATGATGAAAAATAGCCAAAACGGACTTTGCTGCGGTAAAGCTAATAAAGTCCCGCCGCCAGCTAAAATAATCGTCAAACCGATGATAATGATCCTTTTTGCTGGATACTTGCGTAATAATTGGCCGGATAAAAAAGACCCATACATCCAGACAATCGACATTGGTGCCAACACTAATCCGCCAAGCCCTGCTGGTTTCCCTAGTACACCTTGCATCCACATAGGGATATAAACATCTAGTCCCATCAAAAAACCGCTGATCAATGCAGCCACAATATTCACACTGGCAAACGTTTGATTCTTGAACAAGTTCAAATTGATGACAGGATCTTCTGCGCGCTTCTCTGTTCGAATAAAGAGAACTAGCGAAAGGATGCTGGCTGCAAATAAAGCAATGACTGCTGCTGACAGTCCGCCATCACCTAAAAGCTGGAAGCCCAATAGAAGGCTGACCAATGTCAACATTAAAAATAAACTCCCAAAAATATCCATTTTTTTCGCCTGATGCACTTTTTTCTCTTCTATAAAGAAATACTGCAACAAACCGATCAACGCTAATCCGATCGGAACATTGATAAAGAAGATCCAGTGCCAACCAACCGTATCGACGATCAAACCACCAGCCAAAGGACCAAATACGCTGGCGACACCCCAAGCCGCACTCGTCAATCCAAGTACCTTCGCGCGCTTTTCAATATCATATAAATCCGCAATGATCGTTAAAGAAACAGGCATGATCGCTCCCGCGCCAATCCCTTGAATTCCTCGAGCGATAATCAACGTCATCATTTCATTGGACATACCGCACAATGCTGAACCCAAAACAAATAATACTATTCCAAAAATAAAAATCGGCTTTCGCCCGATTTTATCCGCCAGTTTACCATAAATCGGTGTAATCATGGCATTCGTCAATAAATAAATCGAGAACACCCAATTCATGATCTCAATACCATGTAGACTTCCAACAATCGTTGGCATCGCAGTCGTCACAATTGTTCCCTCGATCGCCGACATAAATGTGGCGATAAAAATCCCCGCTGTCACAACTTTCACATTTGTTTTTCTCTTCATTTCATCCTCCAAGATCCCTATAATTCTTTTCTAACCCTACCATATAGTCGCCAGTAGTTGCTATACTTTTTTGATTCAAAAAAAGAGACGGTCTATTGATCACTGATCAATAGAAACCGCCTCGTGAACTCCACAAATAAACAAATTTATGTCTGTACGATCTATCCTAAATTCAATCTTTTTTTCAACACATCGACTTTGTCTGTATGCTCCCAAGGCAAATCAACATCTGTACGACCAAAATGACCATACGCTGCCGTATCGCTATAGATTGGACGCAAAAGATCCAACATCTCAATAATTCCCGCTGGCCGTAAATCGAAGTTTTCGCGAATCGCACCAATCAATGCTTCTTCGGAAACCTTGGCTGTACCGAACGTATTTACTGAAATAGAAACGGGTTGCGCCACACCGATCGCATAGGCAAGTTGAACCTCCACTTTTTCAGCTAAGCCGGCAGCAACAATATTTTTAGCAATATAGCGTGCCGCATAAGAAGCAGAACGGTCCACTTTCGTCGCATCTTTCCCAGAAAATGCACCACCACCATGACGTGAATAACCACCGTATGTATCCACGATGATCTTACGTCCAGTTAAACCAGCATCCCCTTGAGGTCCGCCAATAACAAATCGACCTGTTGGATTAATAAAGTATTTTGTTTGATCATCCAATAATTCAGCAGGAATTTCATGCTTGATCACTTTTTCCATTACGTCCTTTTGGATGGTTTCATTCTCTACAGCATCATTATGCTGAGTGCTGATAACCACTGTATCCACACGCAAAGGCTTGCCATTTTCATCATATTCCACAGTGACTTGGGATTTAGCATCCGGTCCAAAATAAGCTACTTCTCCCGATTTACGTAAATCTGCTAAACGTTTTACCAAATGATGACTCAATGAAATGGGTAAAGGCATTAATTCAGGTGTCTCGTTCACTGCAAAACCAAACATAAGGCCTTGGTCTCCAGCACCGATTTCATCTAATAACTCTTCTTTTCCACGAGTTTCTAGCGCATCATCCACCCCTTGTGCAATGTCAGGCGATTGTTCATCAATTGCGACTAACACTGCCACATTGTCACCATCGAAACCAAATTTCGACTCTGTGTAACCAATGCGCTTGATTGTTTCACGAACAACCTTTTGGATATCTACATATGCTGAAGTAGAAATTTCTCCAAAAACTAAAACAAGCCCAGTCGTCACAGATGTCTCACATGCAACTCTGGCTTTCGGATCCTTTTCCAAAATCGCATCCAAAATCGCGTCACTGATTTGATCAGCAACCTTATCCGGATGTCCTTCTGAAACTGATTCAGATGTAAATAAACGACGTTCTTCCATTATAAATATTCCCCCTAATTTTTATTCGGTTACAAGGAATCTCTGGCTTTTTCCAGAGCCTATCGGGAACTTGCAACGACTCGATTATAACAGAAAAATAGCCGCTGTCACTAATAAATATATCAATAACTTTGAAAACTTACGAAAAGCCCTTTTGTGTACAAAAAAAAGAGACGTTTCTAAACGTCTCAGCATGACCCGTACGGGACTCGAACCCGTGTTACCGCCGTGAAAGGGCGGTGTCTTAACCGCTTGACCAACGGGCCACAATAATAATAAAACGGAGAAGGAGGGATTTGAACCCTCGCGCCGGTTTCCCGACCTACACCCTTAGCAGGGGCGCCTCTTCAGCCACTTGAGTACTTCCCCAAAAACCAAAAAAGATTTTTAATGGGCCTAAATGGACTCGAACCATCGACCTCACGCTTATCAGGCGTGCGCTCTAACCAGCTGAGCTATAGGCCCTTCATAAAAACTAAAAGCGGGTGACG